>CBDUXZ010000371.1:0-2878 GCA_965371325.1 uncultured bacterium
GTCCGCGAACTGGAGGAACGACGGGGCAGTCTACGCATATTCCGCCCGGATCGAGCCCGGAAACCCCCTGAGCCACTACGCCGCTGCGGAGCATTTCGCCCGTGCCGACCAGGCTGATGAAAAGTACAGGCACCTCGAAAGCGCTTTGGACATATTCATTGCCAGGGAGGACGATGCCTTCTTGTTCGATGAAAGGGCCCTGGACGCTTACTCGGTGGCGGCGACCGAGATTGCGCACCGCCTGATCGAATCCGATCCGTTAAGATCACTGGCGCTTTCCGATCTGGCAATAGCCCAATTCGGGAAGTTGGGTGCGCTACGGGAGGGGAGGCTCGACGTCAACGTCGCATCCCCTTACTACGTGAAGGCTCGCGCGTTGGCTAATCTGGGCCGTTACCGCGAGAGCGCCGATACCTGCCGCGAGGGCCTGGCGCTCGCATATCATCCGGGGCTTGATCGTCTCCTGCACTTGCTTATAAAACAGGAGAAAGGTCTCTCTCCCGAATCGCAATAGAGAAATTCATGCCGAGAGTCTGGTGGTTGGCGATCTCCGTGCTTCTTCTCAACCTTCCCTTCGGTTACTGGCGTGCGGGGGTTCCGAAACTCTCCCGTCGCTGGTTTATCGCCATCCACGCGCCCATCCCGTTCGTCATCATTTTGCGCGTCACGAGCGGGCTTGGGTGGCAGCTGGCCAGCTTTCCGGTCATCGTGGGTGCGTTTTTTATGGGCCAGTTCCTCGGCGGGAAGGTGCGCCAATGGCGGATCGGCGGAGGGGGAAGGCAATGATGATCTCCGGCGGGGGAGAAGAAGCGTAGACCGCGATTTATCTCTGACAAAGGATCGAACGATGCAAATTGCGAATCGTTTGTGTGTGCCCCTTCTCTTTCTGACTATCTGTGGTTGCAGCACCACGCAGATCACATCGGACTATGATCCATCGGTCGACTTTTCTCATCTGAAGACCTGGGGCTGGATGCCGGAGCCCGCGGCCGAGGGACCGCCCCCGAAGAACCACGATGCGTTTGTCGATGCGCGGATCAGGAATGCGGTGGAGCGCGAGATGGCCCTGAAGGGCTATCGCAAGCCGGCGTCCGGCAACCCGGATTTTCTGATTGGCATACAGACGGCTGTCGAAAGCAAACTCGACGTCTACACGATTGACCGGCATTACGGCCGACCGCCGGTCGGTGCGTATCCCTACCCTGGCGGTTATCCCTCGTCCGGCGGTTACCCACCCGGTGCAGGATATGCCTACGACTATGGGCGATTGGGCGTGACGGTCCCCGAGACGCATACATACCGGTACGACGAGGGAACTCTCCTCCTGGACATTGTCGATTCAAAAACGTGGAAGCCTGTCTGGCGCGGAAGCGCCCAGGCTGAAGTCAATCTTCACGCCGGCCCGGAGAAGAAGCAGAAGAGAATAGACGAGGCGGTGCGGCGGATACTCGAGCGCTTCCCTCCGAAATGATCTCCCCGGGGCGATACCGGAGGGCGGCGCAGCTCAGGCCTCCTGGTGGTCTTCGCGATGCTTCCTGTAATACCGTTTCCCGCATGCGTTCTGATGGTGCCAGTAGCCGACGTGAAAACGGGTCACCCCGGAAATCCAGAATGATCCCTCATCGAGCGTTTCTTGCGGGGTGACCGCCTCGAGCACGACATCACCGACGGCCAGGCCGGCCCCTTGGTCGCGGTCGCGCTGGGCGACGACTTTCCCCCTGGCGTCGACGATCTTTGTTTCGCCGAGAAAGGCGGACACGTATTTCACGGAGACATCGATGCCCGGGAACAGTAGAAACCGCCCGTCAAAACGCCCCGCCTGACCGGCGTGAAGCACAGGCACACCAAGAAACCTCGCGAAGCGAATTGGCGCATCGGCGGCAAGAGATCGGTTGTCTCGCTCGACCCCCGCGAAGAGCCGCCCGAACACAGGCCAGTTCACCGGCCCGCTCCACCAGTTGCTCCCGGTCATGGCGAACCGGATCCGGCCGCGCAACCGTTTCACCGTTTGCGTTCGCACCATTTCCCAGCAGACCGCCGCACCGATCGGGCCGAGGTTGGTGTTCATCACCCCGTCGTCACTCCCACCGACATAGAAGGCGTTCTCCCACATGGTGGGGAGATCCTTGTCGTGGGTGAAACAGGTCCCGTCGGGTTGCACGAAGAAGTAGGTGTTGAAGACATGGCTTCCTCGCCTGAGCAGCATCGAGCCGCCGATGTAGGCGCTGTACCTGCGGGCGAGGCGCTTCATCATGTCGATGGCGGCGTTTTCAGGCGGCAGTGCGCAGCCCGTCAGTCTCTCGTCGAAGGAGATCGGCGTGGTGAAGAACTCGGGCAGGCCTACAATCTTCACCCCGCGCTCGAAGGCCTCCGTGGCAAGCTTCTCGGCCTGCTCGAGGTTGTAGGGAATGTCAGCGACCCGCCCCTCCATCTGCACGGCGGCCGCACGCACTGGCCTCGTCAGATCGGTGGCCATGAGGCATCAACCTCCTTTTTCGTTTCAGGGCACGATGATACGGTAGATGACCGTTCCACGGGCTGCGATCCGTCCATCGGTGATCGTGGCGATGTCCACGTCACTCCAGAAAATCTCGCTATCCCGGTGCACGACCCGACCGTACGCGGCGAGATCCCCCGTAATCCGAGAGCCGAGCATCTGAGCCTGGATCCCGACCGTCGAGGCCTTGTAGGGACCGTAGCCGGTCACCGACCAGGCCGCCATGGCGCCCGTCGTGTCGAGAAGAGCGAGGATCGGGCCTTCGTGGACGCCCCGACTCTCGTCGGCGTTGGCTTCCTGGAACGGCATGCGAATTCGTGAGCGCCCGCCGGCCATGTGTTCCACCGTGAGCCCGATACGCTTGATGAAGGGGATCATGTG
>CBDUXZ010000372.1:0-2868 GCA_965371325.1 uncultured bacterium
AAGGAGTCCGGGGAAGGCCGACTCGGCATAGCCGACGTCGAGGCCGACTCGGAGAACGCCCGTAGAGAGCTGGTTCGATAGTAGATATCGCAAAGTGGTGGGGGGAAGGAACTGGACCGTAATGGTCCTCCACTTTCGGAATGGGTTTTGGTACTGGCAACCGCGCGGGCAGACGAGGCGGGATCGAAAAGATTGAACCCTTCCGCTCTGCCGCTATCCGGCCGACGTTCGTCCCCCGCGGGGAAGCCGACGGCTTCCCCGCCGACCTTTCGGAAAAGACGCTCCGAGTCCGCAACCCCTATCACGGCCGTCGCAGCCCGCGACTACCCCTTACGGACAGATAAACCCGTCAAAGTTCCTGAAGATATTGTTCGGTTGCCCGTCGTTTGAAATATCGCCACAGCAGTCGGCGAGCATGTTCGCCCGCTGTGTGGAGTTGGGATGCAGTTCGAAGTCCGCCGCAGTCCTGGAGGCCATAGGCGCCTTCTGGCACTGGGCGAAGACGC
Organism: uncultured bacterium; assembly: GCA_965371325.1. Classification (GTDB taxonomy): domain Bacteria; phylum JAUYMQ01; class JAUYMQ01; order JAUYMQ01; family JAUYMQ01; genus CBDUXZ01. Next base: position 507 of record CBDUXZ010000372.1, read on the forward strand.
CGAACCGCGTGTTGATCCGCCCCGCGTCCTTGCCCGACACGGGGACCGAGATGACCTGAATGTGGCCGCTGCTGCTACCCAGAAATCGCGTTGCCTTGGAAGCGAGGAGATCGCATTCGCAGCTGGAGAAGTTCCCGCTGGAACTGTAGTTGATGGCACAAGTGTACATGTCGATCCCGGTCGGGTTCATGACCCGGGCGTCGTCGTAGGCCACGGCCACCAGGTACTGGCCGAAGCCGTCCTCCTGGGCCGCCGCGCGCTCAGGGAGCGCAAAGACACCCATGCAAAGAACCAGTGAGAACGCTAGAACAGTGAGAAGCCTGTTCGTTTCCATTTCAATACCTCCTCTCCTCCGCCAAAGCGCTCGGCTGGCTCACGCCGGCCGGCCTGGGACCAGCCAATCTTTCCTCGTAAGCAGCCGAACGCGCATCGGCGACAGGCGCCCGTCGCTCAAGGGCATTCGAACCTGTCGAAGGCCTTGAAGAACTCCTTCGATATCCCGTCACTTGCCATCTCGGAGCAGCAGCTCGAGATCATGCTTGATCTTTGCCCTGAATCAGGATGCAGCTTGAACAACTTCGCATTAAGGGCCCGCGCCTCGACACCCCGCGGAGCGCGCGCCATCATGCCGAAGGACTTGCCGACCTTCCCCGCGCTCTTACCGAGGTTCGGGGCGCAGATCCACTCCACGTGGCCGCTTCCGAAGGGAGAGTTCGATGAGAACCTCGCCATCGGGCCAACCACGTCGCAGGTGCAGGACTGGAAGTTGCCCGAAGAACTATAGTGAATCAGGCAGCCATACATCGACGTCGAAGTCGGGTTGGCCGCCGCGAAATCGCTGTTATCCCCGCCACCCCCGGACGCCTTGACTACCAGGTACTGGCCGAAGCCATCCAGCTTGTTGCTCCCGGCCGTTGCGTCGCCGGCGAACCCGAGGAGCAGGCCCGCGATCAGGGCAAGGAGCAGGCCCAGGACAGAAACCGGCCTCTTGTGTATTACCCTCATGATGATGTCTCCTTTTGTTCCGATCCGTGCGGTCTACCGGCACAGCCGGGAGAGTCATCGCCGGGCTCCCTTGTGGGCCCGTTCGATTGATTGAAACACGACACAATTTGGACTGTCAACCGACGAATCACAAAAAAGCTTCAAAATCGGGTGCTTTTCGCACGCCTGCGCCGCAGCGCTAGATAGCCGGGCCTTCCCCCCCCTCGCCCCGGGGGATGAGGTGCGCCGCCGTGGCCTTGAAAGAGGCACGGATCGGCCGCCCGAGCACCAGACCGAGCTCCCGGAAAGAGGGCTTGGTGACCAGGGCAACCACGGGCACGCCGCACTCCAGCACGACGCGAACGTGGGAATCCGAGGGGAGGATCTTCACCACCTTCCCCTCCAGCGTATTCCGGGCGCTCGTCCGCGCGGGATCCGCGCCGAGGATGAGCGTTACGTCCTCCGGGCGCAGGCAGACGAAGACGGGATCGCCGACCCGGGCCTGTCCCGCGATCTCCACGGTGGGGCCCCCGATATCCACCCGAACGAGACCTTCCGCGCAGGAGGTCACCCGGCCCGGGATGAGGGTTTCCGCCCCGACGAAACGCGCCACCTCCTCGGTCGCGGGCCGCGTAAAGATTTCATCGGGCGATCCGAGTTGCGCGACCCGGCCGCCGAAGAGCACCGCGACACGATCGCCGAGGGCCAGCGATTCCCCCCGATCGTGGGTCGCGAACACGGTGGTGGTCCCCGTATCAGCCAGAATCTCCCCAAGATCCACGAGGAGCGAATTCCGCGTGGGTTGATCGAGTGCCGCGAAGGGCTCGTCGAGGAGAAGCAGCTCGGGCTCCAGAACCAGTGCACGCGCGAGGCTCGTCCGCTGCGCCTCGCCCCCCGACAGGGTGGCGGCCTGGCGATTGCTGACATGCCCTATCCGCAACCGATCCATCCAGAGGTTCGTGCGCCGCGCGATCTCCGGCGCCGGGATCCCGCGAAAGCGCAGACCCAGGGCCACATTACTGAAAACGCTCATGCGGCAGAGCATGGGATCCTGCAGAACGGTCGCCATGCGCCTGCGGAGGAGCAGAAGCGAGCGCGACTCATAATTGACCGGCGCACCGGCGAACCACACCTGGCCCCGCGCCGGCGGGATCAGTAACCCGACTAGCTTGAGCAGCGTCGACTTCCCGGAGCCGTTGTGACCCACGAGACTCAGGGTCTCGCCCTCGCGGACGGACAGCCGTTGCACCTCGACCGCCGTCCGCCCCTCGTACTCAACCGCGACATCCCTCACTTCCAGGAACGCCTTGCTCATCGAACGGCCCCCCGCTGCTGAAAGGCGGTGAGCGCCCAGGTGATGAAGAAACTGATCCCGAGG
>CBDUXZ010000373.1:0-2866 GCA_965371325.1 uncultured bacterium
GCACGGGACCGCGTCTCGAGATCCCCTCGAAGCGGCCCCTCCCCGACGATTCGAAAGACGAAGGGAACTTTCCGTTTCGACAGAATCGACACTGCCTCGATCGCGTCGTCAAGCCCCTTCTTCTCCACGAGTCGCGCGGCCGCCAGCACGCGCAGGACGCCCGGGGCGACTCCGGAAGGGCTGGCTCTCTGTCGCGCCCTCTCGACGTACTCTCTGAGCCGTGCGCCACGAACCGAGATGTGGACGATTTCCGTCTTTTCCGGGGGGCAGCCGAGTGCGCAGAGCGTGGCGTTCATCGGCTGGGAAAGTGATACGACCGCGGAACTCTCCAGGAACAGCCGCTCGTACATATCCGGATCGCGGGCTGGCGCGGCCGAAACGTCCCAGCCGTAACAGGAAACGATCAGGGGGAGACCTGTCAGGCGGCGAACATCCAGGATAGCCTTGCCATAATTTGCGAAATGCGCGTGAAGGATATCAGCCTCGGATAACGTCGCGGCCAGCGCTATTCGGGTGGAAAAGGATGTTGCCCTTCCGGCCGTTCCCACTGACCGCATGAGTATGTTGCTCACCGCGGCGGGGCGTGTGGAAATGGCCCGAAGGGAATCGCGCGCAAGCTCCACAGCACGGCGCGCGGAACTCTTCCCCTGACCGATCACGCGCACCCGATCCCTGTAAGCGATTTGAGCCGGGTCGAAGTTGTCGTCGGACTGATAGCGCTCCGCCAGGACGTCGACGTGAATGCCGCGGGCCGAGAGTCCGAGCACCTGATCGGAGATCCAGGACATTGGCGGGAGCGTCCGCAGCAGGAACGCCACCCGAAGCGCCTTGTTACTGCTCGGAGCGGTCAAGAACGAAGTCCTCGAGGATCAACACGTCGACGCTTCCCTCCTCAAAGGCGCGAAGCGCGTCCTCGGGGGTGCAGACGATGGGCTCTTCGTGCATGTTGAAGGAGGTGTTGACGCATATTGGAAGTCCGGTCAGCCGGCGATACTCCGAAAGGAGTCGATGGTAGGAGGGGTTGTCACCGCGCCGCACAATCTGCGGGCGCGCCGTTCCGTCAATATGCACCACGGCGGGAGCTTCTTTGTCTTTTCCAGGCTTGACGTCATAGGTGATGGTCATGAAGCGGCTCGCCACGTCCTCGGGCTTCCAGCCATCGTACCAGTCCGCGGCGGCCTCCTCGAGGATCGATGGGGCGAAGGGCATGAACTCCGTCCGCCGCAGGCGCTTGTTGAGCCAATCGTTGATCGAGCGATCCGTGGGGTCCGCCAGAATGGATCGGTTTCCGAGGGCCCGGGGGCCGTATTCCATCCGTCCGGTGAAACGACCCACGATTCGCTTGGCTGCCATCTGCTCGGCGGCGAAAAGATCCGGGTCTTCCACCCGCCGGGCCTTCAGGCCGGTCTTCATGATGGCCTTCTCGATCTCCGCGGTCTTATACGCCGGGCCCAGGTAGACATCCGTCAGGAACCGGACGGATTCCGGCGAATGTCCCGTCGCCGCCATCTCCTGCGCCTCGACCCAGAGTGCTGCGCCAGTCGCCAGACCCGTGTCACCCATCCCTGGGTGGACGTAAACGCCCTGAACCTCGTCAAGCTCGGCAATTTTTTGGTTCACCCGCACGTTCGCGAAAACGCCCCCCGCAAGGCAGACATAGGGGCTCCCTACGAGCTTCACCGCGTCCCGGACATATTCAACAATCATCTCTTCGGTCAGTGTCTGGAGGGCCGCGGCGACGTCCTCACGGGAGTACTTTTCGAGGAAGTCGAACTTCTCGGCCTGCCAGTTCCTTATGCCCCACCGTCTGACGTTCCATCGCCCGAAGAGCCGGGGTATCGCCTTGGAGTAGAACTCGAACCGTCCCTTCCGGTACCGATTCACACGGCGCATCTCGGCGAGAGCCCCCTCCGGTTTCCCGTAAGCGGCGAGACCGAGTATTTTCCCCTCGTGGCGGGACGGGATGAATCCGAAGTAATGCGTGATATAGGCATACCAGATGCCGGGTGAGTAGTAGCCGTTCAATTCGCGAAGCTGGCTCAACGCGCCGCCTGAACCCTTCGATACCGACCCGCAGATGGCCGAATCGCCGATGCCGTCCAGGGTAATGACGGTCGCATCGAGATAGGGCGAAGCGAAGTAGGCGGAGGAGGCGTGAGCCAGGTGGTGGCCTACAAAGACGGTCTTCTTTCCCCGAAGCTCCTCCGGGACGGTGCGCATGCCTGCCCTGCGCGCTTCGGTGTAGGCGTCATAGAGTCGGGTGGTCAGGAAGTGGCCGGTTTCGAAGAAAGTCTTGAGCACGTAGCGCGCAACCTTGAGAGCGCGTGCCACGGGAGCAAGCCCCGCCATGGCGATGATGTCGATCTGCTTCGGGGTGATGCCGCCGATCTCCAGGACGGCCTCGATTGACTGGTAGGGGAAATTGTCGTCGTTCTTCTTGCGGCTGTAACGTTCCTCGTTGACTGCCGCCACAACACGGCCGTCGATTACGAGCGTGGCGCCGCTGTCATGCGTGATTCCGCGATACTCCGCGGAATACCCCCAGATGCCCAGAATGATGCGCGACACGGACGATTCCCTACCTGGAGGCGCCCAACCCTGTCGCGGCCCGGCAGCCTGTGACCCGACCTCCTGTGGGGCGCGCTGCGCCATCGGATTATCGGAGGTGAAGCGTGCTTTATGAAGGAATTTCGGTTATAAATCAAGCACTTCATTTGATGCTGGCCCGCAACCCACAAGCCAGGGTGGGGCCGGACGAGGGGCAGGGGCGCGCGCGGCATGGCGGAAAACGGGGACGGTAGCGGCGGGCCCATCACGGTTCTCTACGTGGAAGGATCCGCTAGCACCGCCGATCTGGTCGGGGGTT
>CBDUXZ010000374.1:0-2858 GCA_965371325.1 uncultured bacterium
ATACGCGGCCTATGCCATTGTCTTCGCGGTCACCGATCCCGAGAAGAAGGGGCGGGGGGGGATTTCGTCCTTTCTGGTCGAGAAGGGGACGCCCGGTTTCCGTGTAGGCCGGAAGAACGTGGGGATGATCGGCGGCACTTCACAGGTGGAGCTTATTTTCGAAGAGTGCCGCGTTCCCGCCGAGAATCTGCTGGGCCAGGAGGGGTTCGCCTTCGTTAGCGCGATGCGTTTTCTCGGGGCGGGGCGGCTCTCAATAGCCGCCATGTGTCTCGGGATTGCTCAGTATCTGATTGACCGCTCCGTCGATTACGCCAAGCAGCGCGAGACCTTCGGCCGTCCCATCGCCGAGCGGCAGGCCGTGCAGTGGATGCTCGCGGAGATGGCGACCGAGTTGTATGCCGCTCAGAACATGGCCTACAACGCCGCCTGGAGGTGCGATCAGGGTGATCCGATTATTCGTGAGTCGTCGATGTGCAAGCTTTACTCTACGGAGATGGTGAACAAGGTTGCCGATCATGCCGTGCAGATTCACGGCGGCATGGGCTGGATGCGGGAGCTTGATATCGAACGCTATTACAGGCTCGTGCGAATGCTCCGGATCGTCGAGGGGACCTCGGAGATCCAGAAAATGATTATCGCGCGATCGATCCTTTCGGAATAACATCCCGGGCCCGGCGCATCCTTGCGTTCGGGGCCTGACGGGGCAAGTCCGACGAGATGATCAGAGGCGCCGCTCCCTATCTGCTGCTTGCCGTCCTGGGACTCGCTGCCTTCTCTCCCGCCTTTACAGCCGGTTTCACGAACTGGGACGATCCCGTCTCGGTCATTGACAACCCCCTCATCGGATCCCTTTCACCGTCGAGCATCGCCGGGATGTTCTACGGTCCGCATGCATTCCTGGTGGGCCTCTACGTTCCCGTCACGCAACTCAGCTTTGCCCTTGATCGCGCGGTTTTCGGCGATGGGCCCTCCGGCCATCACGCGGTGAACATTCTGTTGCATTTTGGAGCAGGGATCCTTCTTTACGTTTTTCTCTGCAATTTCCTGGGAAAGGCCGTTGCGGCATTCTTCGGCGCAGCCGTCTTTCTCGTGCATCCCGCCCAGGTGGAGAGTGTCGTCTGGATCGCCGAGCGGAAATCGGTCCTTTCGGGACTGTTCGTTTTTGCAGCGCTGCTCGCTTATTGCCGGCGTACCCGACCCGGGTCCGGGCCGTTCTCCCTCGCGGCCGAGTGGCCCGCGCTCCTTTTTACCCTCCTTGCGCTTCTCTCAAAGCCCATAGCGGTGATTATCCCGCCTCTTCTCGTTGCCCTCGATCTGACACGGGAGGAAGCCGGGTGGCCCGAGGGAGGACGCCCGCGCGTGGATCGTGGCGGCGTTGCGCGATCCTTGCTCTCCAAGTGGCCCTACTTCCTTCTTGCCCTCGCGGCATCCGGAGCGACCCTTTTCGGGCACGCTTCCGAATATTCCCTTTCGATTGCGGGACGCACGCTCTCCGGGACCCTCGCGTCGATGCTCTCGGTGATTCCGGACTACGTGCATCTGTTTCTCTTCCCCACGTCCCTCACGGCCATTCGCATCGTGCCCGGGTCCGACACGATATTCGCGCCCAAAGCGCTTCTGGGGGCGGTGTTACTGTTGGCAACGCTCTTCACGATGCTCCGCCTTTCCGGGCGATCGCGAATTGCGGCCTTTTTCTCGGTGTGGCTGGTTGCCGCGTTCCTGCCCGTCTCGAACCTCATCCCGATCGACGTCTTTATCGCCGACCGTTACCTCTATCTCCCCCTCGCCGCGATAGGAGGGGGGACGGCCTATGCCATAAGCGGGCTCGCCGGCAGGAGAGCACCGGCGACGCGGGCGGCGGTCACGTGTCTGGGCGCAGTCCTTCTTCTTTTTCTTGCCACGCTCTCTTTCGATCGTAGCCGCGTGTGGCGCGATAGCGAGACGCTCTGGACCGATACGATTGCGAAGTCACCGGCGTCCGGAAAGGCGCAGTCCAACCTTGGTCTACTGCGCCTTGAGGAGGGGAATCTCGACGCGGCCAAGGGGCATTTCAGAGAAGCGATCCGGCTCCGGGGATTAGCGGACGCGTGGTTGAACCTGGGGATCGCGTTATCGCGGGAGAAACGGCACGAGGAGGCGCTCGAGGCCTTCAAATCGGCCGGGGATGTTTCACCGGAGCTTGCCGACGTGGACTACTGGCGCGGACGGATGCTCTCGGCCCTCGGACGGTTCGAAGAATCAGAGGCGGCCTACAGGGAGGAGATCGAAAGGCGGCCGGGGTTCGCGGCCGCATGGATCGATCTCTCGTGGGTGCAGTCCCGGCAGGGAAGAATCGGGGAGGCGCTGGTATCGAGCGAGCGGGCCCTGCTGGAGGATCCGGAGAACGCCGAGGCGCTGCTCAACCTGGGTGTCCTCCGCTGGAAAGTGCGCCAGGATCTTGCGGGAGCCCGTGAAGTGCTCGAGCGGTGCGTGCGGACGGCGTCAGATCCGGCCCTGGCGGGGCAGGCGCGAGAGTATCTGAAGCTCATCGAGACGGAGGCGGGCGCAGGGCGCTAAATTTCCGCCCGGAAGCGCGCCCCATCGGGTGGTTGAACGGAGATCGCAGGGGCTCCTTCAGGCCGACAGGCCCTCGAGAACCCGAAGAAGTTCGCTATCGTCCGGGCGCATGATGGACAGCGGCTCGACGTCCTTGTGCCGCACGATGCCTTCCCTGTCGACGATAAAGGTGGCGCGTCGGGTGTGTAGGCCCAGTGGACCCATGACGCCGTAGGCCTTCGCCACTTCCTTCTTCTCATCGGCAAGAATCGGAAAGTTCAGGCCGAGCTTGGCCGCGAACTTTTTCTTGGAGGATTGCGGCT
>CBDUXZ010000375.1:0-2855 GCA_965371325.1 uncultured bacterium
CCCAGCGGGTGATCAACCGGGTTCATCGCGACGCCACGGACGTTCGGGCGCTTGCCGAGCCACCGCGTCCGTCCGGCCTTCCCCCAAACCGCGGACTCGTGCTCCAGATTGCCGACCTGGCCTATCGTAGCGCGGCAGTTGACGTGCACCCTCCGTACCTCTCCTGAGGCGAGGCGGATCAGGGCGTAGGATCCCTCTCTCGCAATCAGCTGTGCCTGGGTGCCCGCGGAACGGCAGAGCTGCCCCCCCTTGCCGGGCCGAAGCTCAATGTTATGAATGGTTGTTCCCAGGGGAATCGCCTGGAGGGAAAGCGTGTTCCCCGGTTTGATGTCGGCCCCCGGCCCCGACAGCACGGTATCGCCGGTCTTCAGGCCGACGGGGGCAAGAATGTACCGCTTCTCTCCGTCGGCATAATGCAGAAGAGCAATGCGCGCGGAGCGATTCGGATCGTATTCGAGGGATGCTACACGAGCTGGTACGTTTTCTTTCTCACGCTTGAAATCGATCACCCGATAGCGCCGCTTGTGACCACCGCCGCGATGCCAGCTCGTCACACGACCCGTTGAATTCCGTCCCCCCGACTTCCGGAGAGGCGCGATGAGAGACTTCTCCGGGGGATCCTTCGTGAGATCCTCGAAATCGGAGATCACCATGTAGCGCCGGGTTGGCGTGTATGGCTTGAATTTCTTCGTTCCCATAATCTGAATCCGTCAGCGGTTCTCGAAAAACTCGATGGTGTTCCCCTCAACCAGCGTTACGAGCGCCTTCTTCCAGTTTGGACGCTTGCCTGTGGTGCGCCCCAGACTTACAAACTTTCCAGCCATGTTGAGCGTTCTCACGCTCCTCACCTTCACCTTGAAGAGCTTTTCGACGGCAGCCTTGATCTCGGGCTTGGATGCGCGTCGGTTCACCTCGAAGGCGATAACGTTCTTCGTCTCCTTTAGATCGGTACTCTTCTCCGTCACCACGGGCCGCCGAATCACTTCATAGAGGTTTTGCATAGCCACATTCCCGGCGAAGGCACCGGCTTGCAAGAGCCGTATTACGCCTGAAGCCTGGTCACGATTTGATCATAAGCGGGCCTTGTCAGGACCAGCTCTTCATACCGCAGCACGTCGAACAGCGTCATTCCGGACGCCTTAACGACTTTGAAATCACGAAGGTTACGGGCGCTCTTTTCGAGGTTATCGTTCTGAGCGTCGATAACGATCAGCGCCTTGTGAAGGTCGAGCCCCTTCAACGCATCGAGAAGGGCGCGTGTCTTGATCCCCTCCAGTTCGATCTGATCAAGAAGAACGAGCTTGCCCTCCCTCGCCTTCAGGGAGAGGGCCGATCGCATCGCGCTCCGCCGCACCTTGCGCGGCAGGCCGTAGCGGTAGCTCCGCGGGAGGGGCCCGAACACGACCGCGCCGCCGGGCATGAGCGGAGACCGGCTTGTCCCCTGCCGCGCTCGCCCCGTACCCTATTGCCGAAATGGTTTCTTGCCGCCCCCCGACACGAAGTGACGCGTCTTGGTCGAATGTGTCCCACGGCGCCGCGCCGCCAGGGAGCGCTTTACTACTTCATAGAAGAGGCTGCTGCGGATAGGCGCTTCGAAAACGCTCGACTCCAGGTCGAGGTCTGCAACCTTCTTCTTCTGAATGTTCAGGACCTGAACTTTTCCCACAGCGTTCCTCAATTTTTCGATCGTTACCAATGCCGGGTGGTGGGGCGCCGAACTAACGAGGCGCCGTTCGCGGGTCTCTCCCTTCCCGGATAAACACATAGCTGTGGCGGGGTCCGGGAACGGCGCCTCGAACCACCAGAACGTTCTCGTCCGGACGCACGTCGACGATCTCGAGGTTTTGAATCGTCCGGCGAACGTGGCCCATGTGTCCAGGCATCTTTTGGCCCTTCGCGACGCGCGCGGGCCAGGCGCTTGCTCCGATGGAGCCTGGAGCGCGGTGAAACATCGAGCCGTGACTGGCGCGCCCGCCCCCCCAGCCGTGGCGCTTCATGCCGCCTTGAAAGCCCTTCCCCTTGGACGTACCGGTCACATCCACACGATCCCCGCGCTTAAAAACGCTCACCGTGATCGTCTGGCCGGTCTCGAGGTCCGCCGCGTTATCTACCCGGAACTCGCGGAGCAGATAAAATGCCCCGCTCTTTGCCTTCTTGAACTGTCCCTGGAGGGGCTTGGTTACGCGCTGCATCTTCTTGGGATGAAACCCCAACTGCACGGCGGAGTAACCGTTTTTCTCCGGCGTTCGGCGATCGACGATTGTGCAGGGGCCCGCTTCGATTAACGTGACCGCCACGAGTGCGCCGTTATCCTGGAAGACAGCAGAGCAGGCGAGTTTGCGCCCGATGAGAGTCTTGATCTCCGCCGACGGCGCGGACTCTTCGACATCTCCGGCCTTCGCCTTCTCCCCCTCTGCCGCGCCTTCCGGCGTCTCTTTCTCCTCTGCCATAATCGCCCAATTTCGGTGCCAGCGGCCCCGTCTAAAGCTTGATCTCCACGTCAACACCGGCAGGGAGGTCTAGCTTCATAAGTGCATCGACCGTCTGCTGCGTTGGTTCGAGGATATCCAGCAGTCTCTTGTGAGTCCGTATTTCGAACTGCTCCCGTGACTTCTTGTCGATGTTCGGACCGCGCAGCACCGTATAGCGGTTAATTCTCGTCGGGAGTGGAATCGGTCCTGCAACGCGCGCACCGGTGCGGTGCGCAGTCTCCACGATCTCCCCGGTGCTCTGATCGAGCAGCTTGTGATCGTATGCCTTCAGGCGTATCCGGATTTTCTGGCTCTCCATAAATTCCTCTTACTTCAGTATCTCCGCCACGACGCCGGCGCCCACGGTCCGGCCCCCTTCCCGGA
>CBDUXZ010000376.1:0-2838 GCA_965371325.1 uncultured bacterium
CCAGACCTGCAGCAAATCGCAGATCGTTCCTGTTCTGCTCCGCGCCCGCCACGAAGCAGGCGACCGCCATGCTGTAGAAGGCCAGGAGCGCCACATCCATCATGAGTGAGGCGGAAGAGACGAGAAAAGCGGGGGAGATAATCAGGAGCAGGCTTGCGTAGCGGGGGCGGGTCAGGCGCCTTCGCGCGAGGGCGTACATTGCCATCGCAGCAGCCACCGGGAAGATGAGGAAGACCGCGTTCAGCAGGAGCTCGGATCGTCCGAATAGATGCAGGAGGAGCGCCTGGAAATAGAAGATGAAGGGCGGGTTCTTCATCTCATCCCAGACATAGTCGAGCCGCCCGGTCCAGTTGTAATGAAAATCGTAAGGATGAAGAGGGTTCTGTGTGATGTGATCAGCGATGGCGAGGAAGAATGCCCCGTCGATGTTCACGGCCTTGCGAAGAAAAGGGAGAAGAAGGAGCAGAACCACGCCCAGGAGAGCGAGTCGATCCCGGGCAGGGCTCGGGGAGGGGGGGAGGACAGGCCTGTCAACCACGCCGGTTCTCCTGCTAAACTCCGCCAGTTTCTCCGGCGGGCAAGCAACCCACATCAGCCTTGGGGGGGCTATTGGTCAAGATGCAGCAAGGCGAGCCGCGGGTCAAACCCCGCCTCGCGAAGACCCTCGACATCGCCTGCCTGGCGATCCTGGCATTCGTAATTCGCTGTCTCAACTACGGGGGGGTTTTCGTTGGCTCCGACGTGGTGTTCTACGGGATCGATCCCTACGGCCACATGCGGCGCATCGCGCTTACGGTTGAGCGGTTTCCACGAGTTCCCACCTTCGATTACTTTCTCAACTTCCCCGGTGGGGCGGACATTCCCTGGCCCGTCGGCTTCGACTTCATGCTGGCGGCGGCCGGGTGGATCGCGGGCGGGTTCGGTGTGCCTCCCCGCTCGACACTCGAGGCGCTCTGCGCGTGGTCAATCCCGGTTCTGGGCGCGCTGAACGTCGTTCTCATCTACTGGATCGGACGGCGGTTCTTCAGCAGGGCAACGGCGATAGTCGCGGCCGTTTTGCTCTCGCTCTTTAACGCGCACGCGAGCATATCACAGATTGGAAGGGTTGATCACCACGTCGTCGAACCCTTCATTGTCCCGCTCCTCTTTCTCTTCTTCATCGGCGCGCTGAAATCCGGGAGCAGGAGTGAGGCGCTGCGAAGAGCAATCGTCGGAGGCGCGGTCACGGGCGCATCTTTTCTCTTCTGGGCCGGATCCACCCTGTTCGCCGCATTGCCCGGCCTCTTCGTCATCGTCTGCTTCGCGCTGCCCGGCCGCCGGGAAACAGGACCGCGATCCGCGCGTCTTGGCGCCGCGTTCTACGCCGTGGGCGCCGCAGTTCTTCTTCTGGCCGGGGTTACCTCGCCCTTTTTCCGGCGGATGGAACTCACGCCCCTCGCCCTCTCGTTGTTTCAGCCCCTCGCGCTCCTGTTTGGCGCCGCGGTGTGCGCGCTTCTCGCGGGGGCGGCGGAGGCGGGCCGCACAGGTCGCTGGCGCATCTTCACGGGTGCCGCGGTGCTGGGGACGGCGCTCATTGCCGCCCTCTCACAGGGTGGAATTGACGATCTGGGGAGAGCGCTTCTCTACCTCGCGGCGCAAGATCCGCTGGCGGGAGCGACCATCGAGGCGCGCACCCTCTCCGATGTCGGAAGCGCAGGCCTTTCCTGGGCATTCACGAAGCTCTGGTTGCTGGCGCCGCCGGCGCTCCTCTACCTCTTCTGGAAGGTTTTGCGGGCGCGCTTTGGGGATCCTGCGCTCACCTTCCTTTTGCTCTGGTTTCTGACCTCAGCACTCCTCGCGGGTGGCGAGTTCGTTCGCTACTCCCACCACCTGGCGCTGCCCCTCGCGCTTGTGCTGGGGATGGGTATGGTCGACGCCTGGCACGGGGCCGGCCGTCTGGCCGAAGGGGCGAGGGGCACGGCGAGGACGGCGGCCCTGGCGCTTGTGGCCGCAATAGTTCTGACGCCCCTCTGGCTAATCAGGGATCGGGTCGGCGCACTGCGGCCCACCCGCGTGCAGAACCACGCGCATGAATTTCCTCCGGCCCGCGATGCCTTCCAGTGGCTCCGATATGCCTCGCCTGATCCGGGGGGGCGGCACAATCCGCGTGAACGACCGCGCTACGGGGTTCTGGGGTACTGGGGATTCGGTTTCTGGATCAACTACATCGCCGAAAGGCCGAACATTGCCTCGCCGAACCTGCTGCTTCCCGGGGAGATCGACGGGGCGTTGCGAGGCTTCGAGGTTCTGCTCGATGACGACGAAGCTGTCGGGGCGGCCCTGGCGGAATCCCTCGGAGCCCGTTACGTCGTTGTTGCCAATCTCTATGCTTCCCTTCCGTCTTTCATGGAGGCCATCGGACGATCGGCTGAAACTTTGATGGAAGCAAAAGGAGAGCGCCCGAACAAAAGCTATTGGTTCAAGGATCCCTACTTTCGAATCCTGAACAACCGGATGCTTCTCTTCGACGGTAGCGAAGTACCCCGTTTCGGGGCGGAGGGCCTCGGGAGCTTCCGCCTCGTCTACGAATCGCCCCAGCGGTTCAGATGGTCGCGTATTCCACAGGATCCGTCTGTCTCCCTCGACACCGACGAGACGAGCATCGTCAAGATTTTCGAGCGTGTTCCCGGCGCCGTGCTGGCGGGAAGCACGGTTCCCCTCACCACCGTTCACGCCGAGGTGGCGGTTCAAACGAACCAGGGCAGGAAGTTCGACTTCCGGATCGGCACGCGCAGCGACGCGCGCGGCGCATTCACGCTGCGGCTTCCCTATGCGAGTGCGGCCAAAGCGGAGATGGGC
>CBDUXZ010000377.1:0-2830 GCA_965371325.1 uncultured bacterium
CCGATCGTAGGCCCGGGGGGAGGTCCGGACCCGCTCGGGGACCAGCACCACCCGGCCCAGGCGCTTGGCGCGGCTGACCAGGCAGAGATCCTCCATGGCCGGCACGTCACGAAACCCCTCGAGCCGGATGAACGTTTCCCTTCGCAGAAAGAATGCCTGATCGCCGTAGGGGAGCCGGAAGAGGCGCATCCGGAGATCCGCCCCGAAGACCAGGAACCGCATCCCCCAGTCGTTCCGATCAAAACCCAGCCTGAAGGCACCGAGGGCCACGGACTCATCGGAGAGCACCTCCTGCACGCGCGTAAGCGCCCTCTCAGGAAGCTGCGTGTCGGCGTGCAGAAAGAGCAGCGCGTCGCCCGCCGCTATCGCCGCGCCCGCGTTCTGCTGGCGCGCGCGCCCCCTTTCGGCCCGAACGATCCTTGCGCCCTCCCTCTCCGCGATTGCCACGGTCGCGTCGCCGGAGCCGCCGTCCACGACGATGACCTCGGCGGGCTCCGCCGCACGGGCGCGACGCACCGTCTCGCCTATGAAGGCTTCTTCGTCGAGGGCCGGAATGATAACGGACACTTGCATGGCAAACCTGGTTGATAGATCTTGCAATAACCTCACACCGGGCAGACGAGGCTACCCAGCTCTTCCGTCAACTTCATGTTCTCTTCATAGTCGATCGGGCAGTCGATCACCGTGGGAACGTCCTGCGCAAGCGCCTGCTCGAGGATCGGCCCGAGCTCCCCGCTCCCCTCGACACGGTAACCCTTGCAGCCAAAGGATTCCGCCAGGCGCACGAAGTCGGGGTTCTGGAAACTGACGTGCGATTCGCGGCCGAACTGCCGGAGCTGCTTCCACCGGATCAGGCCATAGCTCCCGTCCCGGAAGACCAGGTTGACGAACGAGAGGCCGTGTTCCACGGCGGTCTGCAGCTCCTGGACGTTCATCAGGAAACCCGCGTCTCCCGAGAGGGAGACGACGCGGCGCGCCGGATCGTCTTTGAAGAGAAGGGCCGCCGCCACCCCGCCGGGAAGCGCGATGCCCATGGATGCAAACCCGTTCGAGATGACGCAGGTGTTAGCCTCGTAGCAGGGGTAGGATCGGGCCACCCAGACCTTATGGGCACCCACGTCCGAGATGAGGAGATCCTTCGGGCCCAGGGCCGCCCGCACGTCGGCCAGCGCGCGCTGGGGCTTCAGGGGGAAGCCGGGATCATCGCGGAAGCGGCCGTGCACTTCGTACACGATCTGGTCCCGGAGATTCGCGATGGCGGTGGCATCGCTCGGATTGGCGAGAGACGCGATTCGATCGAGACTCTCGCCGATGTCGCCCACCACACCCGCCTTCACAGTGTAGTGGGCGTCGACTTCGGCCGGGGACCTGTCGAGGTGGATGATCTGCTTGTCGCGATCGGGATTCCAGAACCGCGGCGCGTACTCCACCAGATCGTAGCCTACGCAGATGACAACGTCGGCCCGCTCGAACCCGCAGGAGACGTAGTCCCGGGTCTGGAGCCCCACGGCAAAAAGCGACAGGGGGTCTTCCAGCGAAAGCGTCCCCTTGGCCATGAAGGTGTTGGCGACCGGAATGTTCAGGGCGCTTGCGAAGCGGCGCAATGCCCCTGACGCACTCCCCCGGATGACACCGTTGCCCGCCAGCACGAGGGGATGCCTCGCCGCCGAGATAATCTCGGCCGCCTGCCTGACCTTCTCCTCGGGCGGCTCGGAGGGAGCGGCGTGCTGCGCCTTGAGGGGCTCGGCGGAAACTTCGGCCGCCGCCTCGTCCTCGGGAAAATCGATGTGCGTGGCTCCGGTCTTCTCCGTTTCCGCGATCTTGAAGGCCGTGCGCACGACCTCGGGGATGACCGTGGCCCGTTTGATCTGCGCGCTCCATTTTGTGAGTGGCTGGAACATGGCGACGAGATCGAGATACTGATGGCTCGCCTTGTGCATGCGATCGAGGCTCGCCTGCCCGGTGATGGCCACGAGGGGAGCGTGATCCATGTTCGCGTCGGCGACACCCGTGACGAGATTCGTGGCCCCCGGCCCCAGGGTCGAGAGGCACACGCCCGCCTCCTGGGTAAGCCGGCCGTACACGTCCGCCATGAACGCCGCTCCCTGCTCGTGCCGGGTGGTGATGAAGCGGATGGAGGAATCGAGAAGGGCGTCCATGACGTCGAGGTTTTCTTCTCCGGGGAGGCCGAAGATGGTCTTTACCCCCTCGTTCTCGAGGCAACGGACGAACAGCATCGAGGCTTTCATGCGGTCCTCTCGGCAGCCCTGCGCGCAGCCAGGCCCGTCTGCACACGCTTGGCTAACAGGGGCACAAAAAACGAGCCGACGAAGATAAGCAGGGGAACCAGGTAACGCGGCTGGGTGAGCAGCATCAGACCCGCCTCGTTCAACCCCTCGAGCCGGCTCTGAGCCTGGTGCGCAACCGCAACGAGTTCCTTTACGCGGCCGACGAAGAAAACAAGAATAAATGTGCCGGGAATGATCCCGAGAAACGTGGCCCAGAAGAAATGCACGAAACGAACCTTGGTCAGCCCGGCCGCGAAATTGAAGTAGGTGAAGGGCGCGTAAAGGAGCCTCGCATAAAAGACAACCAGGAATCCGTTCCGGGCGATCCCCTCGTTCAACGCCGCGATGCGTCCCTTGAGCATGCGGGCGAACAGATCACGGCCGGCCGACCGGGAGAGAAGAAACGAGGTGCTGGCGCCAGCCGTCGCGCCCAGCACGATATAGATGGTTGCGAGGATGGGGGAGGAGAAGATAACGCTTCCCGCGAGCGTCGGGACGATGGCGGGAAGGAGCACAGTCACCCAGACGGCATAGATGAGGAT
>CBDUXZ010000378.1:0-2824 GCA_965371325.1 uncultured bacterium
GGTGCAGTTGTACGCGCCCTTCAGATGGACGGCGCAGACGGCATCCCACATCTCCTCTGTCATGTTCGAGAAGGACTTGTCGCGCAGGATGCCGGCGTTATTGATGAGGATGTCGATCTTTCCGAAGCTCTTGACGGCCGTTTCTATGATGCCCCTGCCGCCATCCGCTGTCGCGACGTTATCGTAGTTCGCCGCGGCATCGCCCCCCGCCTTCTTGATGTCATCCACCACCTGATCGGCCATCGATTTGCCGGCGCCCGTCCCGTCGACAGCGCCCCCGAGATCGTTCACCACCACCTTGGCGCCCCGCGACGCCAGGAGCAACGCGTGCTCCCGTCCGAGGCCGCCTCCCGCGCCCGTTACGACTGCCACTTTCCCATCGAGTCGGATGTTGCCCATGACTCAAACCTCCATCTTGTCTCGCTCGAAACGACCGGCGTGCCGCGGAGTGTGCCCGGGATGCTTCCTTTCCCTTGCGATGCGGGGGGGTCGTGTCCGATTGGAATTGGGTGAGATTCTGAAATCGGGCACACGATAGCCCATTCATGGGAGTGTTTCAATGCCGCGGGCGCTTGCGGCTTCGGGCATCAGGGCGATATAAGGGAGCCGATCATTCCGGAGGGAAAATCTTGCGCTATGCAGTGATGGGTGCCGGCGCGGTGGGAAGTTACATCGGGGGGATGCTCTCAAGGGCCGGCCTTCCCGTGGTCCTCATTGGACGACGCGCGCATGTGGATGCGGTTGCGCAGGACGGCCTTGCGGTGTCGGGTCTTGTGGGACCGTTCCGCGCCTATCCGGAGGCCACGGTGTCCGCCGAGGGGGTAAAGGACGCCGACGTTATCCTTCTGTGCGTGAAATCTCAGGACACGACGAAAGCCTGCGAAGAGGTCGCCCCGCATCCTGGCGAAGAAACCCCCGTCGTCTCCATCCAGAACGGTGTGCGCAACCTCGACTTGATCGCCGAAAGCCCCCTCGGAGAGGGACGGGGCGTGGGCGGGAGCGCCGTCTTCAACGCCGTGTATCTCGAACCGGGCCGCGTGCTCCTGACAACCTCCGGCGAGCTGATCATCGGGGCCGCGTCACGCAAGGGACGTTTCGAAGATGTTATCGCGCAGATGGCGCGCGAGATGCGCCAGGCCGGGATCACGGTCCGCGTTACTCCCAACATCGAGGGCGTGCTCTGGTCGAAGCTCCTCATAAATCTGAACAACGGTCTCGGCGCGCTGACCGGCCAGTCGCTCGAGGAGGGGATGCTCGACGCCGACGCGCGACGCATCGGTGCGGCGCTCCTTGCCGAGGGAATTCGCGTTACGCAGGAAACAGGTGTGCGCCTCGAGAGCATTCCCAAGGTCGATCCAAAACGCATCCTGAAGATACTCAGCCTCAGGCTTCCCGACTTTATCGTAAAGCGCCTCTTCCGGCTGCTCGTGCGGACACACCCCGAGGCGAAGTGGTCCACGTGGCAGAGCCTCGCGAAGGGGCTTCCCACGGAAATCGCATTTCTGAACGGGGAGATCGTGAGGCTTGCGGAGTCCGGCGGCCTTCATGCCCCCTACAACCGCGTCATCCGCGATATGGTGCTGGAGGCCGAGAAGAGGGGGGCGCCCCCCAATCTTTCACCGGAAGAGATCGCCCGGAGGCTCTCACTCGACTGAAGTACCACAAAAAAAACCGCCTCACGGCGGGCCCTCTCCTCCGTTTCGCGGCGTCTCAGATCGGGCGGTGACATGCTTTGGCGATGATCTTCTTGAGATGCTCCGGGTTGATCGGCTTTTTGAACACGCTTCCCTTAAGCCCCTCTAATTTGCTCCGCTTGATGATGTGATCCTTGTCGTAGTAGTAGGCCGTCATGAGAATCATCGCCGTGTCTCGATGGGTCTCCTTGACCTTCAGAAACAGATCGTAACCGTCCATTCCGGGCATCACCACGTCCGAAAGGATCAGATCGTAATGCGCGACGGCGATCCGCTCCAGCGCTTCATCGCCCGATCCCGCCGTCGAGACATCGCATCCATCGGACATAAGAATCTCCATCAGAGTGTTCGTGACATTTTCGTCGTCATCGACCACCAGGATCTTGAGGCCGCGCAACCCGGGGGCGGTCGCCGGCTTTACCGTTTCGGACTTCCCCTTTTGGGTCGCCACCAAATCGATCATCTGTGCGCCGCGCAGGTATTCCTTTGAAGCGTAAACGCCCGACCGCGCCATCAGCTCGACCGTTTCAATGCGCATCCGTATGCGCTCAACCTCTGTCCGAATGGCTTGCAAAGACCGGGTTACATCTTTACCCGCAGGATGATTTTTCAGCGCGGTCTTGATCAGCTCGATATTATTCCAGATGACAGTCAGGGGATTGTTGATCTCGTGACTGAGCCCGACCGCGATCTCCCCCAGCGTGGCAAGTTGATCCTTACGCCGGATTTCCCGAAGATCCTTTGCAAACCCAATCGAACCGATCTCTTCATTTGCCTCATCGTGGATAATGGCTCCCGTGATGGCCACGGGGACGTGCTCCCCGTTCTTTGCCACGAAGATGGCCTCGTAATTCATGATCCGCCCGTTGGGGTCGTCCCGCATGGCGCGCATCACTTTTCGCGCCTCCTCGATGCTCGGATAGAAATTCGTGACATCGCGGTCCAGCACGGCTTTCCTGGCGTAGCCGAGGCTCTTGCGGCCACCGTCGCTGTAGAAGATAACTTTCCCGTGTGTGTCCGTCGCGACGACGATGTCGAGACGGTACTCGACCAGCCGCTCGAAATATTTTCTTGTAACCTTTTCCATCGCGGACTCTCGGTATGCTCGCTCAGGAGATGAGTGTGCGTTC
>CBDUXZ010000379.1:0-2824 GCA_965371325.1 uncultured bacterium
ATCGAAGTTGCGCCCACCATCGGTACGAACGAGAGGAGCGCGGTCATTGTTCCCCAGAAGAACGCCGACGGCACCCCGAGCACCGCGAAGGCCACACCGGCAAGAAGGCCCTGCGCCGCCGCGGTGACAAAGCCCGCGTAAAAGGTCGTGACGGTGAGCTCTTCCATGGTGCGGATGATGCGCGTCTGGCGGACCATGGGATGAATACTCTGCACGTAACGGCTCGCGGCGCCCCCGTCCTTGAAGACGTAGTAGAGCGTGAAGAGCATGATGAAGAGGCTGAGGATCATGCGCACGAGGTTTTGCAGGATTGCCTTCGACCAGCCGAGCGCGTTTGCGGAGAGATTTCGGAGCGCGGCGAGCAGCGGGCCCTGGAAGTCTGTCTTTTCGAGATTCAGGGAGGGGAGAACGGCCTCCCTGACCCAGACAACCGACGGGTGGTTCAGCAGACCCTCCCCGCCCCCCTCCTGGAGGCCGCTCAGGGTGTCGGCAAGGACGGTTATTCCGTGGGCGGCCTGGCGCCCGAGGACAATCGAGAGAAGAACGACCGGGATCACGACGACCAGGATCACCAGGAGCGTCATTGCCAGGGCTGCGAGGCTGCGCCGGCCCTTCAACCGGTCTCTCACGCGGACGTGAAGGGGCGCGAAGAGAATGGCCAGGATGAGCGCCCAGATGATCGCCCCCAGGAAGGGCTGGAATATCCGGTAGAGGAGATAGAAGAAGAGAATGGAGAGGGCGACGGGGATGAGGGCAAAAACCCGTTCCAGGGTTGCCCCCGCTGGTTTTTGGGGACGCTCTTTGCCATCCATTGGAAACTCTCCTCGAGGCGCGCCTTCTATTTACGGGATGAGACGGGGAGGCGTCAAACGCGAATTGCGCGCCGTGGTAATATAAGATCCGTTGCCTTTCCGCTCTTCGTCATTGGAGCCCCCCGTGAAGCCGCTCACTCTCTACCAGTTCGAGATCAGCCACTACAGCGAGAAGGTGCGCTTTCTTCTCGACTACAAGAATATTCCCTATACAAAATGGGATGTGAAGTACGGCCCCGGCCAGAAGGTTGTCCGGCAGCTGACAGGGCAGCGGCAGGTGCCGGTCATCGTTGACCCGAACAACGGCGACAGGGTCGTCGCCGACTCGACCGCGATCGCTTTTTATCTGGAAGAACAGTATCCGGACCCGCCGCTCATCCCGAGAGATCCCGAAGGGCGCGCGGAGACCCTGTTGCTCGAAGACTGGCTCGATCAGGCGCTGGGCGTGGTGGCGCGGAAGCTCTTCATCTGGCGCTTGAAGGGGGACAACGACTTCCTTCGTAAAACGATGGCGATGAACTCGGACGAGCTGACGAAGAAGCTCCTTCCGATTATGGGACCGGTGATGTCAGCGATCATGATGAAGAGGGACGGCATCAACGATCGCAGCGTGGCGGAAGCGCGGGGCGCCACCGATCGCACGCTCGACATTCTCGAGACCCGTCTTTCGAAGGCGCCGTACCTCACGGGCGATGCGCCCACCCTTGCCGACTTCACCGCCGCGGGAACGTCGATGCTCCTCCAGTTTCCCCCGCACGGTTATCTGCGCTTCCCGCCCGACGTCGCCCACGACGGGGTGCCGGAGGTGCAGGTCGCGCATAAGCGCTTCTTTGAATGGAAGGACGGAATGTACGAAAAGTTCAGGAAGAAGCCGACGGCGTAAGGGGAAGAGAGGATGAGCCTCCCGGCGAACCGCGCCGGGTATTACGGTTTTAGTTCCCGGTACCGGCCCGCGTGGTAGACGAGAGGCTTCGAGGCGTCCTCGCTCTCGCCGAGCGTTTCCACGCGGCCGATGTAGATGCGGTGATCACCGCCATCGTGGGTGGCAACGACGCGGCAGTCGGTGAAGCCGTGGCAGTCGTCAAGAATAGGCGACCCGGTTGCGCCGCGGGTGAAAGGCACATTCTCGAACTGTTGGGGGTCGCCCTCCTTTCTCGCTTTGGCGAAGCGTTCCGAGAGCGCCTCCTGATCGTGGGCCAGCACGTTGGCGGCAAAGACGCCCGACACTTCTATGATTCCGCGGGTCGCCGACGCTTCGTCGAGGCAGACCAGCACAAGCGGCGGGTCGAGAGAGAGGGAGGCGAAGGCGGCAACCGTGGTGCCCGCCACATCATCGCCCTGGGCGCTGGTCACGATCGTGACGCCGGAGGCGAAGCAGCCCAGCGCCTTGCGGAAGATCTTTTCATCGAAATCGTCGTGCGTTTTCACGGCGGGCGGGCTCCGTGGTCGGGATTGGGCAGCATGGCCGCGCCCTCTGATTAGAACACCGGCGGGGCCGGCGTCAACCTATGCGCGTCTGGGACAGTCCCCACCGCAATTCAGCGGGTCGAGCCTTCAGCGCCTGGGAACAGTCCCTTGCAGCGGCCGGGAGGGCGAGGCTCCCGCCGAGCCGCCTTCCCTGTCATTGCGAGGAGCGGTAGCGACGAAGCAATCCCCTGATAGAAACCTTGTGGCCGGCGCCCATTGTCGTGGGTGATCTGGCGGGGCCTTGGACCTCCCGTGCTCGGCGGTTCCTGCCGCTCGCGCGGGAGGAGGTTGTAAAGCGCGCAAAAGACCGGGAGAGTTTGCCCTGCGCACGCACTTGAACCCGCGCTCGCGACCCCCACCTGCGCGCGGAAGTGCCAAGGCCCCTGCGTTCGGCCCGGCAATAAAGGGAGCAACCATGGATTTCAGCCTTTCAGAAGAAGAGGCCATCTTTCAGAAGACGGTAAAGGATTTCTGTGATCGGGTCGTGGCACCTTACGTGGAACCCGCGGAGGAAGCCGAGCAGTTTCCCAAGGAGCTGTACAAGA
>CBDUXZ010000380.1:0-2818 GCA_965371325.1 uncultured bacterium
CCTCCCTTCACGTTCCTGATGCTCCACGGCAACGCCGGCAACATCAGCCACCGCATCGATTGGGCGAAGCTCTACCGTGATCGGCTCGGCGCGAACGTTCTTCTGCTCGACTACCGTGGTTACGGCAAGAGCGAAGGGGAGCCTTCCGAGAAGGGGACGTATCTCGATGGCGAAGCGGCGGTGGCGGCGCTGGCGGAAAGGGACGATGTGGACGCAAGCCGCATCGTGCTCGTCGGACACTCGCTCGGCTCGGCGGTCGCAACCGAGGTGGCGCTACGCCACCCCCCGGCGGCGCTCGTGCTCGAAAGCCCTTTCACCTCGGTCGCGGAGATGGCGAAGAGCATCATTCCTTTCCTGCCCGTCGGCATTTTTCTCTCGACGCGCTACGAAACGCGCGAGAAGATAGCTAACATTGCGTGTCCCCTCCTCGTGATGCACGGCGAGCATGACGAGGTCATCCCCTTCGAACAGGGCGTCCGTGTTTATGAAGCCGCGCCCGAGCCCAAAACTTTCTTTCGCATCCGGGACGCGGGCCATAACGACACTTACATCGTCGGGGGAGAGCCTTACATCCAGGCCTACGTCCGCTTCCTCGCATCCCTCGAGAAGGGACGGGAAGACTCTCCACCTCATCCCGACGCTCCTGTCCCGGTTGGTTCGAAATGAGGCCAGCTTCGCGTCCGGTCGTGACCTTCGCTCTCGCCCTCGTTCTTTGCCTCGCCGCTTACATGGCCGCTGCAGGCTTCACTTTCGCGGCCCGCGGGCCGGCACCCCCGCAAGGCGGAGCCGGGCAAATCGCAATAGAGGCCGCGGGCCATTGGCCGTTTCCCCGCGCGGGACTCAGGCGTGAGGCACTCGAGAAGATCCGCCTCGAGACCGCATCCCTCTGGCTCAACGCGAAACCCCTGTTCACGGTGGCCGAAGATCCTTCGGGACGCAGGGGAATCGTTTCACTCGCGCCATCCCTCGAGGGGAAAGCCGTCCTTCTTCATTTCTGGGACTACACCAACGCGCACTGCCTGAACATGGTCCCGCTCCTCGAGACCTGGCACAAGCGTTACGCCGGCGATGGTCTCGTCGTTGTGGGCGTGCACTCCCCCGAATTCGCCTTCTCGTCCCGATCCGGCAATGTCGCTGAAGCCGTGAAGCAGCTGGAGATATCGTACCCGGTTTATCTCGACTCCGAGTTTTTCCTCTGGCGAATTTTCGAGAACCGGCACTGGCCGCGAACAGTTCTGATTGCAAGGGACGGAAGTGTCGTTTACGACGTGGTCGGCTCGGCAAATTCGGAGGCCACTGAGCGGGCGGTGCGGAAGGTGCTGCATCGTACGCGCGGGCGGAAATTCACCGAGCCGCTTCTTCCGCCACTTATAAGCGACAGGGAGGATTCGGTTTGCCACCCGGACAGCGCGGACCTATTCTGCGGCTTCGAGCGCGGCCGACTCGGCTCGCCTGGATACAGCAAGGACGGCGCCGAGACGAGCTATCACATTCCGTCCCACGAAGAGGTGCGGCAGGACGACGTGATCTACCTCGAAGGGAACTGGCGGGCGACGCGCCAGGCTCTCTTTGCGGTGGGGAGTGAACCCTGGGAGCTGCGTCTTCGTTTCAGGGCGGTGGGCGTGGGGCTGGTCATGACGCCCCCGCGGAAGATGGCTGGCGCGCGCGTGCGGGTGACCCTCGACGGGAAGCCCGTTCCCCCGCTCTTCCGGGGGGATGATCTGCGCGCGGACCCTGGGGGTGAAACCTATTTCACCATCGGCACGCCCCGCCTTCTTCAGCTGGTCGCCCAGGCGCCCTTCGCCTCCCATGAAATCGCCCTCTTCCCCGAAAAACCGGGCACTGGTTTCTACGTCTTCTACTTCGAGGGCTGCGAAAAAAAAGAGGTCCAGTAAGCGAATAAGTGGGACAGTCCCCCTTTTTTTGACCCCCTTTGTCCCCCTTTTGACCTTTTTTCCATTTTGTCCTTAGTTAAAACGGTAGCTTGGCGCTAGAAAAAGGGGGGCTGTCCCACTTCTTTTGGAGTAGGCTCTGCGTGGGAGGCGAGGGGCATGCGGTCGCGCATGAAGCTTGGTGATTTTCTGGTGGCCTATCTGAAGAAGATCGGCACCACGCACCTCTTCGGCATTCCCGGCGACCTCGTCCTGAAACTCTTCCTTCAGTTCGCAAAACCCAAAGGCCTCAAGATCATTACGATGAGCCATGAGCCGGGCGTGGGCTTTGCTGCCGATGCCTACGCCCGTGCGAGTGGCGGCATCGGGGTAGTCTGCGTCACCTACGGCGCCGGCGGTTTCAACGTCATGAACCCCCTCGCCGGCTCCTTCAGCGAGAAGGTTCCGATCCTCATCATCAGCGGCGGGCCGGGCGAAGACGAGCGGAAGCTCGGGCAGCTCATCCACCATCAAGCGAAGGAGATCGAGTCGCAGCTGAAGGTCTTCAGCGAGGTCACCTGCGCCGCGCGTGTCATCGATAGTGCCGAGACCGCCGCCCGTGACATCGAGGAAGTCATCAAGAGCATCTGGATGCACCGGCGCCCGGGCTATCTCGAAATCCACCGTGACATGGTCGATCGGACCATCCCCGTCCCGAAGGAGATTCGCACGGGCAAATCTGTCCTGCCCGAACCGCAATCCGATCAGCGCAAGGTCGTCGAGGCTGCGCGGGAGACCGCCGGGCGCTTCAACGCGGCGAGAAAACCGGTCCTCATGGTGGGGATCGAGGTGCACCGCTACCAGCTCATGCGGAAGATCATCAATCTCGCCGAGCGCATGGGTGCACCGGTCATGACGACCGTTCTCGGAAAGGGCGCCTTCCCCGC
>CBDUXZ010000381.1:0-2811 GCA_965371325.1 uncultured bacterium
AGCGGGATCGTCGACGGCGCCGCCGGCGTGCTCATCGCCAGCGAGCAGTACGTCAAGGATCATGACCTCACGCCGAGGGCGCGCTTCGTCTCCATGTCAGTGGTCGGCACGGATCCCATCCTCATGCTCACCGGGCCGATCCCCTCGACGCAGAAGACCCTCAAGAAAGCCGGTCTCGGTGTGAATGACGTCGATCTCTACGAGATCAACGAGGCCTTTGCCCCCGTGCCCCTGGTGACAATCCGCGAGGTTGGAATCGATCCCGCGCGCGTCAACGTGAACGGCGGCGCCATTGCGCTCGGCCATCCCCTCGGGGCGACGGGCGCGATGCTCCTCGGCACGCTGATTGACGAACTGGAAAGGACGAACAAGCGCTACGGTCTTGCGACCATGTGCATCGGCTTCGGGATGGGAATCGCGACGGTTATCGAACGCGTCTGATAACGGGGTCTTATGAAGAGTAAAGCGCCGGGCGGAATAAAACCGTCCGGCGCTTGAATTTTGTCAGGAGCAGACTGAATATCCTCGGTGCAACATATGGGGCAGTCGGCGTTGGTCAGGTGAACCGGGTCATGACGAACTCGCAGTAGTCCGAGCCGTCCGTTCGGCAGGCCACTTCCTTCATCAGCCACTGTTCCCCCGTAATGATCTCCGTGGCCCGGGCGAGCCATCCCGTGAGTGCCACGCAGTGAACCTGGTCGGGATCCTCCTGCCCCTCGATACGGAAGCGGCGCTCACGCTCCTCCTCGGTGACGACCAGGGGCTTTCCGGTGTCGTGGTAGAGATGCCAGACGGAGACGACGAGCTTCCACCATATTTTTGAGTTGCCATCCGCCCGCTTGAAGCTCTTGTAGGGGCCGTCGAGCACCTGGTCGGCCGTCGCGGCAGACAGAGTGGACAGAAGTGTGAGGTCGCCGTTTCCCAGCTCGCGATCCAGGAGGCGCATGAGTTTGACGTAGGGCTTGTCGTCGTACCAGCCCGAGATCAGAATCTGCTGGGCGAGAAATGCCTTCTCTTCCGGCCCCAGGAGGGGATAGTACGTCTCCTTGTTCTTCCGGAATAAACGAACGAGATCGATAACGGCGATCCCCTTGATGCGGGCCATGGGCATCTCCTGGAGGATTGTTGCGCTGCTCGGGCACTTCGTTTTTCTATCGGTGGGGGGCAAGGTCGGCTTGAGCACGCCCTTGCCGATGCTCGTCCGGGGGTGCTAGGCTCGGGAAAAATCGTCGCGCGCCCTCCCGTTAAGGATGCGCCGGCAGGTTGCAAGGCGCTTACGTGCCGCGATACGCTGCCATCGATATCGGAACAAACACCGTCCTGCTCTGCGTTGCGGACTATGACGGCACGCGGCTCCATCCGGTTCTCGGCCGATCAATCATTGCGCGGCTCGGCCGGGGGCTCGATGCATCCGGCACGCTTCGTGCTGACGCCATCGCGCGGGCGATCGAAGCGCTTGAAAGCCACCTCGCAGAGGCGCGCGCCGCGGGCGCGCTGAAGACGGCGGTGGTCGGGACTGCGGCGTTGCGCGAGGCGCGGAACGCGGATCGCTTTCTCGCGGAAGCCAGGCGGCGGCTCGATATCGATGTTCAGGTGATTTCCGGCGATGAGGAAGCGCGCCTGGCCTTTCTCGCCGTGGCCCGGGATCGCGAGGAGCGTGGAGAAGAAGGCCCGGGATCGCCCGTGGTCATGGACATCGGGGGCGGGAGCACCGAGTTCATCATTGGCCGGGGCTCGAAGGTCGAGACGCTTCACACGCTTCCGATCGGTTCGGTTCGGCTGACGGAGCGTTTTCTGGCCCGCGATCCGGTCCGGCCCGAAGAGGGCGACGCGCTCCGGTCGCACATAAAGGAAACCCTGGCCGCGATTCCGGTTCCGTCCGGGGAACCCTTTGAATTGACTGGCGTTGCGGGAACGAACACAACGCTAGCGGCGATGAAAGAGAAGATCCGGGTCTACGACGCCGCGGCCATTCGCCGGGTGCGGCTATCGGTTGCGGATCTGGATGAGCAGATCCGGACCCTCATGGCGCGGAGCCTTACGGAGCGTAGAAAACTTCCAGGGCTCGAGCCGGAGCGGGCGGATGTGATCCTTGCCGGTGCGATGATCGCCCGGGAGGGCCTGGCGCGCTTCGGTGTATCGACAATGGCAATTTCGGATCGCGGTGTCCGCCACGGCGTCATCTACCGGCTCGCCGGGTGCGGAAAACCCTGAAACGCGCGGGGAGCCGCATAAACTCAGACACACGGGAAACAGACGGGCTCCGGGGGCGGAGACACCCGGGCCGCCGAAAGGTGAAAACATGGATTTTTCAATCCGGGAAGAAGTCAGGATGGTCCTCGACGCCCATCGGAAATTCGTCGAGCAGGAACTGCGCCCCCTCGAGAAGAGCGAGGGTCTGGACAAGCGTGATCCGGACGAGGAGTTGCCGCGGGAGCTGGTCGAGCGCGTCATCCGGCGCTCCGGCGAACTGGGGTTCTACGGGATACACATGCCCGAGGATGTCGGCGGCGGTGGGATGGACAACCTGGGCGTTACCTTGCTGCGGGAGCAGGCTTTCTCCTTCGGCTCGGCCCTTGCGGCCGCGACGGTTGCGGGTCCCGAGGGTCCAAGCCTCCTCCTGCTGGACGCGAACGAGCAGCAGAAGAAAAAATTCGTAGAGCCCCTCGTGCGCGGCGAGATTACAACCGCCTTTGCGCTGACAGAGCCGGGGGCAGGCTCGGACGCCCAGTCCATTAGTACCCGTGCAGTCAGGGATGGCGATCACTTCGTTCTCAACGGGCAGAAGGTCTTCATTACCAACGGGGCATA
>CBDUXZ010000382.1:0-2809 GCA_965371325.1 uncultured bacterium
ACCGAGCTTCTCCGCGCCAGCGCGGATGAGGCGGTTGAGCTTGTTCACCTCGTCTTCCCGGATCTGTTTGACCTTGAGGCCCTTCTCGATGCGGGCGAAAGAAGGTGCGAGCGCCTCGGGCGTCAGTTCTTCAAGGCCAAACTCCTCGCGCCACACTCGCAGGATCGGATCGGGCGTGCGCACGGCGTAGCAGAGATTGTGCACGGTTGAGCCGCCAACGTTTCGCCCCTGGAGGATATTGATCCCGCCATCGACGGTCATGCGCATACCGCCTTCCTCGAAAAGGCGCGGCAGCATCTCTTCCTCGCGCTGCGTGAAGTCCTTCGCGGTCCAGTGATGCCCCTGCTCCAGAACTACGACCGACCATCCCGCCTCGGCAAGCTCGGCGGCGACAACCGCACCGCCCCCGCCGGAGCCGATTACGCACGCGTCGGCCTGCAGGGTGAGATCTTTCTTTCGCTCCAGCAGTGACGTGCTCACGCGTCGGCCCTCCGCTCGATCAACGGCCCCTTGTAGCCAATGCGCCCCCATATGCCCGCATGGCTGTAGTAGCCGATGAACGCAAGATTGCGGAACGCCAGAAATGCAAGGCGCCGAATTCCGAGACGACTGGTCATCCAGCATTGGATCGACGCATCCTTCTGCTCATCACTCATGCGCGTGAACCGCGAGAAGGTGAAGTCGAAGAGGACTGGTCCCCACTCGAAAAGATGAAGCGCGAGGGGAAGGTCAGCCGTTAGTGCGGGATCGAGTCGGCCGAGGAGAGTCCGGATCGTCTGAAGAGCCCGGGTATCGCGAAGGGCGGGGGCTTCGGGATCACCGGTGAAGACCATTCGCTCGACGATCTGGGTCAGGATGTCCGTTTCGCCGGCGGAGAAGAAGCTCTCCTCCCGGGAAGAATCGACCGACGCGCCCGCGGCGGGAAGTGCGCGCAGTTCCGCTATCGCAAGGAGTGAGGCAGAGAGGCCTGCGCATCGCAGAAACGCGCGGCGTGTGATCCCTGGCCGGATATCGGCGCGGCGGGGCATGCCGGCTCTCCCGGAAATTGGAGGTCTTCTTTTTTCACCGCCCCTTCGGGCAAAGTCAAGCATCCCGAATTGCCATAAAATCGCCCCCGGAAGGAACCGTCCCCGGCGCGGCTCAGAGAGGTTTTGGAAGGACAGCCACGCGGCGGTTTGCCGGGATCAGATGCGCTCTGGCTTCTCCCACCACGTAGAGCGAGCCGAAGACGAGGACGAGATCGTCCGGACCGGCCGCGCGAACGGCACGATCGACTGCATCGCTCACTTTCGGCAGAATCGTGACGCGAACATCCTCAGCGCGCAGCGCCCGCGCCACCCGAGCTGGTTCGGCCGAACGCTCGAACGCCGCGGCCGTGGCGATCGCGCGTCCGTTTGATCCCCGCACGAGCCGCGCGAGCGGCCGCAGAAGCTTCCGGAGATCCTTGTCGGCCATTGCACCGCACACCAGGAAAAGCCGCCGGTAGGGAAATGTCTGCGGAAGAGTTCTCGCGAGGGCCCGCGCGCCCGCCGGGTTGTGCGCGCCGTCGATCACGACCTTCGGGTCCTCTTTGCGCCGAGAGGGCATTTTCTCGAGTCTTCCCGGAAGACGCGCCAGCGTCACGCCCCGCCGTAGATCGTTCTCGCCGATCGTTAGGCCCTGGTCGCAAAGCCGTTCGCAGGCCGCGAGGGCCACCGCTGCGTTCTCGACCTGATATTCGCCTCGCAGCCCGCATCGAAGACCGCCGAGCTTCACACGCATCCCCAGGTAATCAAAGGATCCATTAGCGTGAAGCGCGACATGGAAGTCGCGGCCGAGAACTGCTAGGTCGCTCCTCTGCGCCCGGGCCCTTCTCGCAAGGCTCCGCTTCGCAGCCGGGAGTTGCGCGGCGGAAACGACGGGGACGCCCTTCTTTATGATAGCGGCCTTCTCGGCGGCGATCGCCGCGAGCGTCCGACCAAGATGTTTCTGATGCTCGAGGGCAATTGGCGTGATGGCACAAACCCGGGGAGCCGCCACCGCAGTCGCGTCGAAGCGTCCTCCCATTCCCGTCTCAATCACCGCCACCTCCACGCCGCGTTTCTCAAAGTAGAGGAAGGCCATCGCCGTTGTTGCCTCAAAGAAGGTGACGCCGCGCCCCAAACGGTTTGCGGTTCGTTCGATGGCGGGAAATACCCGGCTCGTGAGATCAAGGAGCGCGCGCTTGCCGATGGGAACCCCGTTCGTTCTTATCCGCTCCGCGAAATCAACGAGGTGGGGAGAAGTGTAGAGCCCGGTACGCAGACCCGCGGCACGAAGCACGGATTCCGCGATGGCAGCGGTGCTCCCCTTTCCGTTCGAACCGGCCACGTGGAGGATGCGAAGCCGCGCCTCAGGCGAACCAAGATCCTCGAGGAGAAGCTGCTCGGCCTCGAGGCCGAGCTTCATCCCGAATCGGCGAAGTCCATAGAGCCAGGCGAGCCGCTCGGGGATCGATGAAGTAACGGGTTTTCGGCGTAAAACCCTGGCGGACAAGGAAAGAACCTCATGCGGGGGAGGGAGAAACAAGCGCGCGCGGTGTCCGGAGGGCCATATTAGCAGCAAGGAGCGGGAGTGTCAGGCCGTCCGCACCGGGGCGGGCGGAGGCGCAAGGAGATCAAGAAGCCGCCCGAGGGTCAGGCGCAGATCACGGCGGTGCACGATGCGATCGATAAGCCCGTTTTTCAGGAGCGTTTCCGAGCGCTGGAGATCCCTGGGCACCTCCGCATCGATCACCTCCTCGATGACGCGCGGGCCTGCGAATCCGATGAGCGCGCCGGGCTCGGCAAGG
>CBDUXZ010000383.1:0-2783 GCA_965371325.1 uncultured bacterium
CGGTTCCGTCCCCTCGAGCCCCCTGAGCGACTGGCAGAACCGTGGCCCCTTGAGCGGATTGAACGGACCGCAGCCCTGCTGGTTCGGACAGTCGCCGGTCCCCGCGCCGATGCAACAGGGGTAAGGATTGCCCGAGCCCACGCAATCAGTGTTCGAGCCGCACTCCGTGAGGGGTGCATCGCCGGGGGGCGACTGAGGCGGCCGGGTCAGGAAAGGAAGTTGTTTCCCGGGATCGCCGAGATCCCAGGAGAGGAGATCGAAGTCGGCGAATGCGTGACAGGTCGCGCAGGCGATATCGCCGCGGCCGCTCGTGAGCTGCCCGTCGTAGAGGAACTTGCGGCCGTTTGTGACCTCGGAGGGCTCCGGGTTGAATAGTGAGACCGTAGAAATTTCGGTCTCCGTCGCGGTGTTCACAATCGAGACGGTGTTGTCGAAGCGGTTCAGCACATAGAGCCGGTCCGCGGATTCGTTCAGCGCCACACCGGTGGGGCCCTCCCCCACGTCGATGCGGGAGAGGAGGGTTCCGGGGACGCCACTGGTATTCACGACGGCCACCTTCCTGGAAAGGATGGCGGCAGCATAGAGCCGATCGCCGGCCGCGTTGAAGGCCATCCCATTGGGCTGGCCGAGGCTTAGGGTCTTGTTGATCGCGGAGATCGCCACACTGTCGTAGTCGATGTGCGGATTGAGATCCACGATGCCGTGTAGCGGGGCGCCTGTAATTACCGTCAGGCGCGTGTCGACCAGGTGCCCGTTGAGGGCCGGCAGGCAGGTGGCCGTCGGCTCGTTGTCGTCGCAGATGCCGTCGTCGTTCCCCAGCCCGTCCCCTGAAATTTCAATCCCCCGCTCGAAGCGGATATGGTTCCGGGCATCCGTATTCGAGACGTAAAGCTCCTCGGTCACCCCGGGCCGAACGGCGATGCCGAAGTTCAGAGTTCCGACGCCGGTCACGTAACTGGCCACGAAGGGCGTCCCGGCGTCCGCGTCGATGATGGCCACGTCCCGGTCGGGCATCTGAATAGGATTATTATTCGTGACCTCTACGGTCTCGTTCCAGGAGTTCTCGTTATCGTCACACCATTCTGACTGGCTCCCTCCCACGCAATCGCGCCACTTTACGATGAGAGAGGTCTGCGGCCGCGTGTTGAAGGGGGCAGTGCTGGCGATGTAGCCGAGCGGAGGAGGCGGGATGGCGCCACTGTACGGGCCCTGCGGATCCGTAACGCGTGTCGTGTTGGCCGTCTCCGGGCCCTCTGCACCGGAGATGATCAGGGTCTGGTTCCCCGATTGGAAGACCGTCGCATAAACCTCGCTCCCCGCCGCGTTGCGCGTGAGCGCCCGCGGATCTTCGCCGTCGACGGCGATCTGAAAGAGCGCTGGCGAGGTGGGCGCGAACGCGTCGTAGACATCCACGCGGTTCCGCTGGGAGATCGAGACGAAAGCCCTGTCATCCCCGCTGCCCGCGAATATCACGTCTGCGGGCTCATCATCCGTCTTGATGGTCTTCTTCACGTGTTCCGAGCCCGTGGTCAAATCAACGATGCTGATGGTATCGGAGACGTGGTTGATCACCCAGGCTTCGGTGTTGGTGCGCGCGCGCACGCTAACCGGCTCCGTCCCGACGGGTACCTCCGCCGCAAGCGACAGGTTCCCGGAACCGTCAATCGCGAAGATCGACAGGCGCGCATCCGGCGTGTTGACGGCGAGAAGCTTCGCGTTATCCGGCGTGATCTCCAGTGGGTGAATCTGGTGCCCCTCGAAGTTCGTGTACTGCGCCTGCACGGCGGACGGCGCCATCACAAGGGAGAGCAAGAGGGATCCCACACCAAGAATTTTCCTCATCTGCCACCGCCTTTGAGGAAGTTGCAAAACCGTCCTCACCTGGAGGTAGAGGTTGTTCTATACTTCCCCGAGGACATTCATGCAAATATCGTGCGCGGCGATGGCCTAAGTGTAAGATCGGCGGACTTCCGCGATTTCGCAGGGAATCTTGGGGGCACGGGGACCAGGCGCGCCTCCTTTTCCGTCGTCGGAGGGAATTATATTCCCCATTTTGGGAAAGATTCTTCACATGCGGGGTGACCTACAACTGTGTGGTAATCGCATAGCGCTGTAGAAAGGAAGGGCCAAAATCATCCCGCCCCTCGGGGAGAGCTCAGGGCATAATTCCCCCGGGCGAGGATGCTCAGGCGATGGCCGAGAGGAAGGCTTCGACGTCGGTCAGATTATCAAGAAGCGCATCAGGCTTGTGGCGGGCGAGATCACTTACGGGCGTCGAGCCGGTCGGAACAACGAGAGCGCGCACACCGACCGCCCGCGCCGCGTCGATGTCGCGGGTTGTGTCACCGATGACGATGATATCCTCCGACAGAAAATCGCGGCCGGCCATCTTCTGTCCGCGCGTGATTGCGATCGCGACGAGGCGATCGCGCCTCTCGTCATCGGAACCGTACCCGCCGAAACCAAAGTGGCGGTCGAGACCGGCGCGGCCGAGCTTGATCCGCGCCCCCGCTTCCAGGTTTCCGGTCGCCAGGCCCAGGAACAGTTGCCCATCGGTCGCCAGCGCTTCGAGGAGGGCCGTCACGCCCGGCATGATCTCGTATCCCGGCGACCGGGGCACCTCCTCTGTGAGCGCCCCGATGTAGGCGCCGGCTACCGCCGACTTTTCGGAGTCGCTGAGGTCGCGCTTCAGGTGCGTTTGTGCGACTTCACGGAAAATGGCCGGATCGGTCTTGCCGTCCGGATGGCAGGTTGCCATGACGTCCCGAACGCCGAAGAGATCC
>CBDUXZ010000384.1:0-2764 GCA_965371325.1 uncultured bacterium
CCCTTTGCCTCTCCCGGTGAGCCCATCGAGGAAGCGCGTATAGCCTATCTCGAGGAGAAGGGAGAGCGTGCTTTCATCACCTATCAGCTTCCCAAGGCCATCCTCTCGCTCAGACAGGGTCTCGGCCGTCTCATCCGGAACGAGGGGGATCGTGGAATCCTTGCGCTGCTGGATGATCGCGTGTTCACGCAGGGTTATGGCAAGGTCGTTCTCGCAAGTCTTCCGCGCTGCCCCGTTACCAATACACTGGATGAAGTGGAACGCTTCTTTTCCCATCCGGGTGTGAGTTGATCACACCTGAAAATCCTTCCGGAGCAACAATTCCCCTTCAAGCCCCAGGGCCCCCCGGTCGATAGGTTAAGAGCATTACCGACAGAGCATCGTGCGCTCTAACCCGATCGGAGGTTGCCGTGGCGGACCGGCTTAAACCCGACGAGCCCGTCGAGATTCCTTCTGAACTTCCGTTGCTTCCCGTCCGGGACATCGTCGTCTTTCCCTACATGATCCTGCCCCTTTTCGTGGGGCGGGAGCGATCTGTCGCCGCGATCGAACGGGCGGTGGGGAAGAACAAGCTCATCATGCTCGCCGCCCAGCGCGATGTGCAGACGGAGGATCCCAGCGCAGCGGATCTTCATGAACTGGGCACCGTCGCGATGGTCATGCGCGTGGTCAAGCTCCCAGACGGGCGCCTGAAGGTGCTGGTTCAGGGCGTGGCGAAGGCATTTGTCATCAAGTATCTCTCGGAGACGCCGGCCTTCATGGTGCGTGTGAAGGGCGTTGATGAGAAGGTCCTGCCCGGGCAGATCGTCGAGTCTGAAGCACTGATCCGCTCCGTCAAGACGAAGATCGAAACCATTCTTCCCCTCAAGAACCTGCCGCCCGAAATCGTGATGGTTACGAACAACATCGACGATCCGGGACGTCTGGCGGATCTTGTTCTCTCGAACCTCCGTCTCCCGGTTCCGGACAGCCAGAAGCTGCTCGAGGTGATCGATCCGGTCGAGCGGTTAAGGCGGGTAAACGATATTCTGGAGCGGGAGATCCAGGTCTCCCACGTTCAGGCCCAGATCGAGAACAACGCCCGGGAAGAGATGACGCGCGTCCAGCGCGAACACTACCTGCGGGAGCAGCTTCGGGCCATCAAGAGTGAGTTGGGCGACAAGGAAGACCGCTCCGAGGAGGCAGATGACTACCGGGAAAAAATAGCGTCGGCAAAGATGCCTGGCCATGCCGAGAAGGAAGCGCTCAAGCAGAGTGGGCGCCTGGAACGCATGCATCCGGATGCGGCCGAGGCGAGCATGATTCGAACCTTCCTCGACTGGATGATCGAACTCCCCTGGAACAGGAAAACCCGCGACAATATTGATCTCGTGAAAGCAAAGCGGGTGCTCGATGAAGATCACGCCGGGCTCATGAAGGTGAAGGATCGCATCCTCGAGTTCCTGGGCGTCAAGAAACTCAAGAAGTCAATGAAGGGCCCCATTCTTTGTTTCGTTGGGCCGCCCGGGGTGGGAAAGACCTCACTTGGAAAATCGGTTGCGCGGGCCATGGGGCGCCAGTTCGTACGCCTTTCACTCGGCGGGCTCCGGGACGAGGCCGAGATCCGCGGGCACCGACGGACTTACGTGGGCGCACTTCCCGGCAGAATTCTTCAGGGGATGAAGAGTGCGGGAACGGTCAACCCGGTCTTCATGCTCGACGAGATCGACAAGGTGGGGACGGACTTCAGAGGCGATCCGACGGCGGCGCTTCTGGAGGTGCTCGATCCCGAGCAGAATCACTCGTTTAGTGATCACTATCTCAATGTTGCATTCGATCTGTCGCAGATCTTCTGGATCACGACAGCCAACATGCTCGATACCATCCCTTCGGCGCTGCGGGACCGCATGGAGATCATACGGATCGCAGGCTATACCCACACTGAGAAGATTCAAATCTCCCGCGGATTCCTGATCCCGCGCCAGGAGGATGAGAACGGACTCACGGCGGAGCACGTTCGAATCACGGACGGCGCGATCTCGCGAGTCGTTTCGCACTACACGCGGGAAGCAGGAGTGCGCAATCTCGAACGGGAAATCGGATCGGTCTTCAGGAAGGTCGCCCGCAAAGTGGCAGAGGGGAAAAAGGGGATCTCACGCATTAATGCCGGGAATCTCCAGAAGTACCTTGGAATTCCCAGATACCTTCCCGAGGCAGAACAGGAATGCGACGAAATTGGTATAGCCACGGGACTTGCCTGGACGGAGACGGGGGGAGAGGTACTCTTCGTCGAGGTATCAATCAGCAAGGGAAGGGGCGAACTCATTCTCACCGGGCAGTTGGGGAGCGTGATGAAAGAGTCGGCGCAGGCGGCCCTGAGTTACGCGCGCTCTCATGCGCGGGACTTCGGCGTCGATGAAGGCATATTCAGCAAGAATCAGTTTCATGTGCACGTTCCGGCGGGGGCGATTCCCAAGGATGGCCCATCCGCGGGCGTGACCATGGCCACCGCCCTCATCAGCGCGCTCACCGGAATCCCCGTCCGGAAGGACACCGCGATGACGGGGGAAATTACGCTCCGGGGGCGTGTGCTTCCGATCGGCGGTCTGAAGGAGAAAGCGCTCGCGGCGATGAGGATGAGCATGCGGACGATGATTGTTCCATCACGCAACCTGAAGGATCTCGAGGAAGTTCCGCGTGACGTTCAGTCAAAGGTAGAATTCGTGTTCGTAAAGTCGATGGATGAGATTCTCAAGCACGCCCTCGTCAGCCGGTCAAAACTGGG
>CBDUXZ010000385.1:0-2728 GCA_965371325.1 uncultured bacterium
CGCGCGCTGGATGGGCAGATCGATGAGTTGCGCATCTCGGACGTGATCCGTTACCCCTTTTCCGACGGTCCCTTCACGCCACCCCCACAGCCCTTCGCGCCCGATGCAAACACGCGCGCGCTCTTTCACTTCGATGGAGATACGGCAGGCGTCCGGGGGATCGACGGCGCCGCGATCGCCTTCGACACAATCTCGGGGAACATGAAGCCCCCCGCGCCGCCCACGCGCGTCAAGGCGAAGGGGAGCGTGGAACTGGCGATCGTAAAATGGGAGGCGCCTGCGTCCGACGGGGGGAGCCCCGTCACGGGGTACGTCGCGCTCGCATCGCCCGGAGGCGCTTCCGCCGCGGCAGGACCGGATGACCGAAGCGTAATTCTGGAAGGGCTGGTAGGAGGGACCCGCTACGCTTTCACCGTGGTCGCCGTCAACGCGGCAGGGCGCAGCGCACCCTCCAGGCCCACGAAGGAGACGAAGGTGAAGTCGGCCCGGAAGCCCTGATGGCGGGGAAAAGGGCGATCCCCCCCTTTTCCCGGTTCGTGTAGACTGTGCCGGATTGACCCGACCCTGCAGACAGACGGAGAGTGAACAATGGCTACGCTGCAGAACGTCGAGTGGGACCAGTGCCTTCTCGAGCCCAGGCCTGATGCCGAGCTGGAGCGCGATGCACGAAAGTCGTTCGGCGTCCCCTACCCGCTGATACGCTTCTACACCCCCTGTCCCTGGCTTGCGCGCTCATTCATCACGGGCAACTATCGCAACGGGCACCTCACCCATATCGATCTCGACCTTGCGGATCTCATCTTTCTGGCCGTCAGCCAGGACAACTCCTGCCGTTACTGCTATGCGGCACAGCGCATGTCGTTCCGTGTACTGGGCTTCGACGATGAGCGAATCAGGCGCGTCGAAGAAGCCTCAGTGTCCGCTGAGGCCGACCGGGGGGAGCGGCTGGCGCTCGACTTTGTCCGCCGCTTCTCTCGCGCGAATCCGCCGCCCTCCGCCGCTGACAAAGCCGCCCTTCGCGAAGCGGGCTACAGCGATGAAGCCATCAAGGAAATCGCCTACGTATCGGCGTACACCGTGACGGGGAACCGGATCGCAACGCTGACTGCTGCCCCGCTCGAGCGCGTCGAAGGGGTCCAAGAGCGTTGGCTGTTCAAACTGCTGCGGCCACTCATTGCGAGACTTCTCCGGTCCCGAAGGAAGCTCGGGAAGCCGGAGTTCCTCCCCCCGGAACTCAAAACGGGCCCCTTCGCATACGTGGCGCTCGAACTCGATGGCCTCCCTGTCGCGCGGGTCTCGAACGAGATAATGGAGTCGGCCTGGCGCTCTCCGATCCTCACGCAGCGGGCAAAGGCTCTTGTCTTCGCGGTGGTTGCCCGAGGGCTGGGCAGCAAACGAGCGGAGGCCGAGTCCAAGCGCCTGCTTGCCCCGCTTGGACTCGACGAAGCCGAGGTGGACGAAATTCTCTCTCACCTCGCCTCGCCCAAGCTGGATCCGATCGAGGCGGCCATCGTTCCCTACGCGCGCGAGACGATCCGCTACCGCCCCGACGACATCCAGCGCTGGGGTCGCAAGCTTCGCGAGCAGCTCAGCGTTGAGCAGTTCCTCGAGCTCGTCGGCGTGGCCAGCCTCGCCAACGGGACCTGCCGGTTGTCACTCGTGCTCTGCGAATCCTGATGCTGTTGCCCTGGTTCGCGTACGCCGGTTTGGTCATCCTCATCGGCGGGCTCCTATTTCTACTGCGTCGCAAGAGCAGGGAGGCAGCGGCTCTCCGGGTACGGCTCGAGAGCGCCTCCGCGGATCTGGAGCGTCTCCAGCGATCCTTCGGCCGCTTCGCGCCGGAGGAGATTGTCGAGCGGGTCATTGCGACCGGCGTTGCGACGGGCGGCGAGCGGAAGGAAGTCACCGCCCTGTTTGCGGACCTGGTGGGCTACACCTCCCTCAGCGAACGCCTCGATCCCGGCGTTCTGCTTCGCATCCTGAACGGCTACTTCGAGCGGATGAGCAGGGCGATTACGGAGAACCGCGGGCACGTGTCTGCGCTGATCGGCGACGGTATGCTCGCGCTGTTCGGCGCCCTCGAGCCGGACCCCTGGCAAGGTGATGGCGCTGTTCATGCGGCGCTGGCGATGCGGGCTGAACTCACCGAGTACAACCGTGAGCTCGAGAAAGAGGGACTCCCCTCCCTCGGGATTGGTATCGGTTTGCACCGCGGGGTCGGTGTCGCGGGCCTGATCGGAAGCAGGGACCTGATCCAGTACGCCTTCGTGGGGAGAACCATCAACGTCGCCGCGCGCGTCCAGGATCTCACCCGCCTTCACGAGGCGGACATCCTCGTGACCCGGGAGCTGCGGGAGACCCTCGACCCACGGTTCACCATTCGCGAGCTTCCGCCCGCCGATGTGCGCGGCATCGCAGAGCCCGTGGGGATCTTCGCGGTGGAGGACTTCCGGGAATAAACGAATTAAGGTAAAGCCTTACTACGGGCGCTGGTCCGGCTCCGGACGTAAGCGTTTAAGCGCCCTCCGACGCCCGGAGATCAGATCCCACGGCGTATTGGAACCCCCCTTCTTGGCTCCCTAGCTTCCCCACCCCCACAGACCAGTATAGTAGTGCTTTCCCCACATCTCTTTCTTAATCAAGTAGGGCCCCTCTTGGGAAAATATTGACAAAGATGTAGTAAATTATTTCCCATCTCACCCTTTCAGTATACACAGAACCCTTTCAG
>CBDUXZ010000386.1:0-2727 GCA_965371325.1 uncultured bacterium
TATCGGGCTCCATGGTCGATTCTTTTCCCCGGGAAACACCCGATCTGGGTTTCGACGTCCGGCGGTATGTGCTGGTGAATGTCGAGGACACCGGCGTGGGGATTCCTCCGGACCAGTTGTCGGCCGTCTTCGACAAGTTTCATGTGGCGCGCGAGGGGCGCGGAATAAAGGGGACGGGTCTCGGCCTGGCGATTGCAAAGAAGATCATCGAGGCTCACGGCGGCACGATCTGGGCGGAGAGTGGGCTGAAACGGGGAACCCGGATGAGCTTCGTTCTGCCCGAATTCTCTGAAGAGAACTACTATCTCTTCAGCCTTCGGTTGGCCATTGACCGGTGCAAGCGATTTCACGATGTGCTGAGCGTGGTGCTTCTCCGGTTCGAGGCGGGCGTGGCTGCGCGGCGGGAGGAGGGCACCGCTGTTCTCGATGATGCCTTCGAGGAGGTTCTTTCGATCATTGAGCAGAACCAGAAAACTCCCGGCGAATTGGTGTTTCCTTCCCGGGCGCGTCGAGAGATTCACCTTGTGCTTCAGGGCGCGGCCAAGCCGGATGCGTTTCGCGTTTTGCGCAATCTGGAGAAGATACTGAAGCGGGATGCATCTCAGGCGAGCAAAGCCCGGCCTCAACTGCGTTTCGGGGCCGCCTCTTACCCCGACGACGGTATCTCTGTCCCTGAACTCGAATCCCGACTTTCGAAGGGAACGGGCAGACTCCGTGTGCTTGGGAGCGGAGATCTCCAGTTGGATCTGGATCCCTTCTCGGAACTCTAGGTTATTTGAAAGCAGGAGAATGAAATGGAGCCGAAGAAAATTTTACTTGTTGACGATGAGGCCGATATCCTCGAATCGCTCGGGTTCGCACTCGAGGCGGACGGCTACAAGGTCGTTACGGCTGTCGATGGCCACCAGGCCTACGGCGCTGCCCGGTTCGAGGAACCGGATCTCATCGTTCTGGACGTGATGCTTCCGAGGAAGAACGGCTATGAAGTGGCGCGCCGGCTCAACGAGGATGCGAAGCGCGACCCTGCAATCAAGCGATGTCCCATTATCATGCTGACCGCCCGAAAGGTGGATTCCCGGGAGCGGGAGGATTTTCTCGAGAGCTGGGCTAATGCGGATCTGCACATCTACAAGCCATTCGAGCTGGGCGAAGTAATCGGAGAAGTGAAGAAACTCCTGGGCGATGAATGAGGGGAGAAAAGGAATCCTGATACCGCACCTTCTGGGTTAGTTTGCGTCGGGAGGGAGGAGCCATGAACCTGGTCGGAAAACGGGTGCTGATCGTCGAGGACGAAGAGCCGGTCCAGACTACGCTGAAAGCTCGTCTGGAGGCCATCGGCTATGCGACCCTCTCGGCCTTTGACGGGGAAGAGGGGCTCAGGCTGGCACGCGAGGAAAAACCTGATCTGATCATACTTGATTTGGTCCTTCCGAAGCGGGATGGCTACAGCCTTTGCCGTCTTCTCAAATCTGATCAGCGCTACAGGCACATTCCCGTCCTTGTGCTGAGCGGGCGGAGCCGGGATCGGGATCAGGGGCGCGGATTAAGCACCGGCGCCGACGCCTACATGATGAAACCCTTTGATTCGACCGAACTGG
Source organism: uncultured bacterium (assembly GCA_965371325.1). Classification (GTDB taxonomy): domain Bacteria; phylum JAUYMQ01; class JAUYMQ01; order JAUYMQ01; family JAUYMQ01; genus CBDUXZ01. The sequence continues at coordinate 1,599 of CBDUXZ010000386.1, forward strand.
TGAGCACGGTGCGCCGCCTTCTGGAAGAGAAATAGCCGTTCTGATTTCCGCACGCGCCCTGTTCCGCCCTCCCGGAAGCATGCCCACCCCTGAATTTCTGAAGATTGCCCACATGCGGGTTTGACTCGCCCATCGGCCTTACAGTCAGCTATGATGCTGGAGCCATGGCAATAACCCCCAAAGAGGGCGTGCGGGTCTCGCGACGGGGCTCTCGAAGTGTAACGCTCGTGCTCGCCTGCATGACCCTGATGGCAGCGCCCGCCAATCAGCCACGGGCCGGTCCCCCGCGCGACGGCCCCCCACCCGGAAGATCATTTCTGTCGGCGCTCTCGATGTTGCCCTCTCAGGGAAAGCTCCTGGTGGCGAAGCGAGAGATGAGGGATCCCAGGTTTGCGCAGACCGTCGTTCTCCTCATTGGGCACGGAGAGAATGGAACCATGGGTCTGGTGATCAACCGCCGCACGAAGCTGACGCTTTCCGATGCCTTGCCTCAGTTGGAGAAGCGCGCGGGCCGTTCCGAGTTTCTGTTCATGGGCGGTCCGGTGCAGATGCAGGCGATATCGGTGCTTCTGCGATCCGAGAGTCAGCCAGATGGATCCCTCCGGGCACTCGAAGGAATCTACTTCAGTACGAGCGCCTCGCTCCTGAAGAAGATATTCGGCAGCGCGAGTCCGGGCTCCCGTTTTCGCGCCTTCGCCGGTCATGCCGGATGGGCGCCCGGGCAACTCGATCAGGAACTGAAGCGGGGCGACTGGCATGTTCTGCAGGCGGAAGCCGATGACGTGTTTCATGAGCCGCCCTCGGAAATCTGGCCGGAGCTTATTCGCCGTACGGAGGGTGAATGGGTGCGTTCGCCCGAAGTGCGTCCCGTTCGTATTGCAGATCGAGGTTGTTCTTCACTAATCGATCGGTTTCGTGTAGTCGCCCAGTAGCCGACTTCAAAATCCCGCCAATGAATTCGCTTCAGGCGAATGCCTTGGAATAACCAGCAGAAACTTTTAAGACGAAGCGAACAGGCGCGCTTCAGCGCTTTGCCTGAAATAATATTTAACGTTACCGATATTACTATATATGGTTATTCTTAGCCATGACAAGAGTTGACATATACTTCCATGCAAGACAATCTTTT
>CBDUXZ010000387.1:0-2725 GCA_965371325.1 uncultured bacterium
AGGATCTCCTGGGTGAGAACGCGCGTGTGTTCCGGCGGGGCGTAAAGGCGCTGGGCCTGCATGGCGAGCCCATCCGGCGAAACATCGACGGCTGCCGGGGGTGCGGGGTTTGCGCCTTCGGTTGCCCGAGCGATGCGAAGCAGGCGATGCACCTCTCCTATCTTCCGCTTGCCGAGGAGGCCGGCGCGCGAATCTACGCCCGTTGCCGCGTAACACGGATCCTTCGCGAGAGGGGGCGCGCCACGGGTATCGAGGCCGATATTCTCGCTGACGGGGTCCGCGGAAACGGGCGCCAGGCGTCGCGGGGGCGTCTCACGGTGCGCGCCGATCGCGTGGTGCTGGCGGCGGGAGCGATTCACACCCCTCTTATAATGATGGCCAATGGCCTGGCGCCGCGCCGCGGGCCCGTGGGCCGGGGCCTGCGCATTCATCCCGCCGGGGCGGTCATGGCCGCCTTCGATGAGGATGTTTTCGGCTGGCGGGGCACGCTGCAACCCTGGTTCATGGACGCCTACCAGAAGAGTCACGGCTTGCTGTTCGAGGTGACCTCACCGATCCCGGGCCTGTCGGCGGCCGGTCTTCCGGGTGTGGGTGCGGCGCTCAAGCAATCTCTCGCCGAGTACCGGAAGATAGCTTCTGTGGGGCTCTTCGTGGCCGAGTCTTCGGTGGGCCGCGTGCGGCGAATGCCGGGCGGCTATCCGCTGATTACCTACCAACTCGATAGGGAGGACACCCGCAAGCTCGTCCACGGAATAGGCATCGCCTCCGAGGTGTTCTTCGCTGCGGGGGCGCGCGAGGTGTATCCGGGGATCGCCGGGCATCCCGTCCTGCGTGATCCGTCGGAGATCGCCGGTCTCCGCGAGGGCGCCACGAAGCCCGCCCAGCTCGCGCTGGCGGGATTTCATCCGGTCGGAACGGCCGCAATGGGCCGCGATCCCGAGCGCAGCGCTGTTGATCCCTGGGGAGAGAGCTACGCGCTTTCCGGGCTTTATGTTGCCGACGCTTCGATCTTCCCGGATTGCGTGGGCGTGAATCCACAAATCACGATCATGGCCATGGCGACGCGCATCGCAGAGCGTCTCGCGGAGAAGATGGGAGCGGGAGGCTCCGGTTAAAGAACAGCAGGAGGGCAGGGTATGGAAACGAACGGGATAACCGAACGACTCGCGCGCTGGGCGGCGGATACGAAGTTTTCAGATCTCCCAGAGCGGGTGATCGAAGAGGCGAAGTCCCAGGTGATGAGTGTTCTCGGGGCGGTCCACGCGGGGGCCGGAACGGAGGTCGGGTGCGCTGTGCTGGGTGTCGTGCAAGGTTGGGGCGGAGGAGACCAGGCCACCCTCATTCCTTCCGGCGAGCGCGCATCGCTTCATCACGCCATCTATGGCAACACGACGCTCAGCATGGCGCTCGATTACGACGATTACCTGTTTGCCGGTCACACCGGTCATTCGGCGGTTCTCGTGAGCCTCGCCATGGCCGAAGCGCATGGGCTTTCCGGGCGCGACTGGCTCCTCGCGCAGGTGATTGCCAACGAGATCGAGGGGCGGGTGGGCGCGTCGGTTCTCCTGGGACCGCTGAACGGACAGCTCTGGAGCTTCATTCATCTGGTGGGGGGAGCCGTGATCGCCGGAAAGCTTCTCGGCCTCGACGCCGCGGGCATTCGCTCGGCGATCGGCGTTGCGTTTTTGCAACCCCCCTTCGGACTCTGGGCGCCGTTCTTCGGCTCCGAGGGGAAGGCCCTTCTCGCGGCGCCGACCTCGGTGGGGGGTGTGCAGGCGGCGGAAATGGCGGCTGCGGGCGTGGAAGGAATTGGTAACGTGCTCGAGAGCCCGCAGGGATTCGTTGCGGCCTTCACCGACAAGCCGCTTATGGGCGCCTTCGGCGGACTCGGGAAAGTGTGGCTGACGGAGACCCTCTGCTACAAGATCTACCCGGGCTGCGCCTACGTCGATACGGTCGTTGATTGCGCGCTGGAGCTTGCGGGGAGCGAGAATATCGAGCCCGCGCAAGTCGAAGCGATTGAGGTCGCAGCCGCCCCGTTGACCCTCGGGATGGAGGGCCTTTCGATTCCCCATCTGAAGGGCCCGGATAGCTCGCCCATCACGCTCAACTTCTCGGTGCCCTACAACGTCGCCGTCGCGCTCATCGACCGTGAGCTGACGCCCCGGCAGTTCACCCGGAAGCGCATCGCCGATAGTGCCGTATGGGAACTGGCCGGCAAGGTTCAACTCACGATGGATGAAAAGATGACGGAGCGCATGCGCGAATCATCGCTTGTCGAACTCCGCGACTCCGACAGCGGTCCGCAGGTATATCTCGACCTGGAGAATGCCGACCTGTCCGGCTTCAAGATGTCCTTCGGGTCGCGCGTGCAGATCCGGATGAAGGACGGGCGTTGTTTCGAACACGAACAGGAAGTGCCCGCGGGCGGGGCGGGGCGACCGCCGGCCGAGAAACGCGCCGTGGTCGAAGATAAATTCCTTCGCGAAGCAGGTGCAACGGTTGGTCCCGTGCGCGCGGAGGCCGCCATCGAACAGATCCGGAGACTCGAACAGCTCAATCCCGCCGAGGTCCGAAGTCTCGTCCGGCTTGTCTGCTGTTGACGGGGGCGATGCGACAAACACACCCGCGATAGTGAAAATTATGCGTCCATTCAGGAACGAACCGCACCGATAGCGCAGGCTTTGCGCAATCCTTCCTTGGATCCACGTGCCCGTGGCCTCAG
>CBDUXZ010000388.1:0-2714 GCA_965371325.1 uncultured bacterium
CTGCCGGCAGCCGGGTGGTGGGCGAAGCGGGAAGACAAAGCGCAGCTGCCGATTGCGATCGCCGAAGCGCTACCCCGCTCGCCAAATGTCGTTCTCATCACGATCGACACTCTGCGCGCATCCAACGTCGGCGCTTACGGCTACGAGAGGTCGCGAACACCGCACATGGATCGCCTGGCGAGGGAGGGCGTCCTTTTCACCGACGCTTACACGCCTGTCCCCCAGACCGGGCCCAGCCATGCCAGCATCCTGACCGGGCTTCACCCGGCGGAGCACGGCGTTCTCTTCAACGGCTGGCAACTGGAGGACAGCCACGTGACGCTCACGGAGATTCTGAAGTCCCACGGCTATCAGACCTTCGGGGCAGTGAGCGTGGAGCACCTCACCTCCCCCTTTGGTTTCGCGGAAGGTTTTGATCACTTTATCGACCACAACCCGATCTTCGACCGCTTCTACACCGCGGGGCCAAGCTTCCACCTGAGGTTTTCCCTTGTGGAGATGATCAGGACCAACGCGCTTCAGAGAACCGCAGCGGCCTGGTTCAACCCGGGCTCGCACGATCGTCGCGGCGATCGCACCGTCGATTTGCTGTTTGAGCGGCTGAAGCTTCGATCAAACGATCCCTTCTTTCTGTGGCTACACCTCTTCGATCCGCACAAGCCTTACGATCCCCCCCCCGGCTATGCGGAACAGTTTCAGAAGCTCGACGTCGATCTGCCGGAAACACCTTTCGCGGTTGAAACGACGCGCCGCCGCTTCGATAACTATGACGGTGAGGTCGCCTTCACCGACGAGCAGGTCGGAAGGCTTCTCGCGGCGCTCGAGCGGGATTACGACGACACCCTCGTAATTTTTGTTGCGGATCACGGGGAATCACTCGGCGAGGGGGGATACGTCGGGCACAGCGGGCACGTCCGTCAGGAGAGTGTGCGCGTTCCCCTGATTCTGCGATGGCCCGGCGTGCTCCCGGCGGGAACCGTTGAAGAGGGACGGGTCTTCATCATGGACATCCTGCCGACCGTTCTGGACCTGCTCGGACTGCCGTTGCCCGCCGATTTGGACGGCCGGAACATGCTCGAGAAAGGCCCCGAGCGCCCCCTCTTCCTCCAGGCCAGAAGCCCCGGCGGTTTTGTGCTTTACGGCGTGCTCGAGGGAGATCTCAAGGTCTTTGCGACACAGCCCAACAGACGCGGCGCGATGGACAAGCGTAAGGGAACGCGGGGGGCATACGATCTGAGCCGCGACGAGAACGAAAAGATCAATTTGATGAAACATCCCGACCGGCCCGAGACGTTGTCGCGAGCGCTCGCGCTGCTTGCAAAGGGAGAGCGCTTCTTCGAAACTGCCCGTGCCGATCCACAAACCATTGATGCTTCCACCCGGAAGGCGCTGAAGGCCCTTGGATACGTCCAGTAATTCACCTGCCGAACGGCCCCCGGCTTTCAACTAAGGATTCCTGCATGAGCGCCATGGGACAGATCCGGGCCGCCGCCGCCGTTTCACTCGTACTGGGCGCGCTTTTCGGGGCCGGCGATCTCGTCCGGGTGTTGTCCACGCACACCGACTACATTCGGGATCCGTCCCTGTTCGCCCTGTGGGTGGCGAAAGCGGTCGGCCTCGGCGCGGCATTCGCACTCATTGTCACGATACCCGCCACAATACTCTTCATGGTTCTCCGGCCGGGCGATCGTTCTACCGGCCGGGTGCGGCGCGTGGCTGCGGGCGCCTGGATTCTCGTGCATGTCTTCCTGATCCTGCTCTGGCAGGACTACAAGAGCCTCGAGCAGGAACTCGCTCTTGCGCGCATGGCCGCCAAGGGCGGCTTTCTCGTGATCGGCGGCCTGGCGGCCTGGGGACTCTCGGGACTGGGTGCGTGGCTTGCCGGCACACTCCTGGGAGCGCTGCGTCCCCGGCGCGTTGCGCTCCTTCTACTCGTTGCCGCAGCCGCGTTTATCACCGCGCAATGGCGTGCCGAAAGGGCGGCGGGTCCCTCGCGGACGGTGCCAGGTCCGAACGTTCTCTTCATCCTCGTCGATACCCTGCGCGCCGACTCCCTCGGTTGCTACGGATACATCCGCGACACGAGTCCGCGCATTGATCTGCTTGCCAGGGAGGGCGTTTTGTTCGAGGAGGCGATTGCCGAGTCCTCCTGGACGATCCCCACGGTGGCCTCGATCTTCACGGGCGTCTATCCGGAAGTTCATCGCGTCACCAATTACGGGGGGGTGATTTCAGAGGAATTCCTGACCCTCGCCGAGGTCTTCCAGGCCGCGGGCTACCGGACGGGCGCAAGAATCTCGAATATTCTCGTCAGCGAATCTCACGGCTACCACCAGGGATTCGATGATGCCTACGTCGTGATGGATCTGTACCAGCTGCTTTTTCTGGAGAAGCTTCTCGCACAGGCGCGGATTACCCGGCAGTACTCTTTTGCAACTGCGAACGAGATTACAAACGCCGGGCTCGCCTGGCTGAAACGACACGGCAACGAGCGCTTCTTCCTCTACCTGCACTATTACGATCCGCATTTCCCGTATTACCCTCCCCCCGATTACGCGTTCCGCTACGTGGAGCCTGACATGGCGGAACGCTACCCCTACCGCGCCTTCGTCGGGAACGCACTGTGGAACATCGTCTCGGAGTACAAGGTGGGCGGCCAGGCGAGCCCCGAGGCCATTGCCTACAACAAGGCCGTCTACGACGCGGAGATCAAT
>CBDUXZ010000389.1:0-2711 GCA_965371325.1 uncultured bacterium
AAACAAGGCCGCGCGCTCGGAAATCGCCCAGATCAAGGTCGTCGCGCCGAACATGGCGATGCACGTTCTCGATCGGGCCATCCAGGTGCACGGCGCCGCCGGGCTCTCCCAGGACCTTCCCCTCGCCCCTTTCTACGCCGGCATGCGCGCCCTGCGCATGGGCGACGGGCCCGATGAAGTCCATCTCAACGCGATCGCCAAGATCGAGTTCGACAGGCAGGGAAGTGGATAGAGATAAAGAGGGCCTGGAAAACCGACAGCCCGTCGGCGCGGGGTGCCGGACGGGCCTGGAGACGATCAAAAGTCCATAAGTCACCAAGTCAAGCCTGACCCCATAGAAGATGAAGGAGCGCCCCCCCATGTGCGACACGATCGTGGCCCTGGGTTCCGCCACCCGGGGCGGCGTGACCCTCTTCGGCAAGAACAGTGACCGCGAGCCGGACGAGCCGCAGAACGTCGAGATCCGTCCCGGCGGGAGTCACGCGAAGGGCGAGACGGTCGATTGCACATACCTCACCATCCCTGAGGCGGAGGAAACCTACCGCGTTCTGCTCTGTCGCCCGTTCTGGATGTTCGGCGCCGAGATGGGCGCGAACGAGCACGGCGTCATTGCCGGCAACGAGGCGCTTTTCACCCGGGAAAAGCCTGACGACAATGGCCTTCTCGGCATGGATCTTTTGAGGCTCGGGCTCGAGCGCGGAAGATCGGCCCTGGAGGCGATGAACGTCATGATCGCGCTCCTGGAGGAGCACGGTCAGAGCGGCAAGGGGGGATATCGGCAGAACCTAGTAAACATGAACAGCTTCATCATCGCGGACGCGAGCGAAGCCTATGTGCTCGAGACCGTCAAGAGGTGGTGGGCGTGGAAGAAGGTCGAGGATACCTGGAGCATTTCCAACATCATTTCCCTGGGGCAGGATTTCGACGCGTGCTCTCCGGGCCTGATCGATAACGCGGTAAAGAAGGGTTGGTGCAAGGGCGCCTCCGACTTCAATTTCCGCGAATGCTATTCCGACTTTCTCTACACCTGGGGCTCGCACGCGAAAACGCGTGAGCGCCGCTCCCGGGATCTGCTTCTCCGGAAAAATGGCGAGCTGACCACCGCCGACTTCATGGCGATACTGCGAGACCACGGGCCGCATCCCGACTGGTTGCCCCACCGGCAGAAGCGTTGCGGGGCATGCGTGCACGCCACGAACAAGATCACGCGTCCGACACAGTCGACATGCGCTCTCGTCGGCAAGATCGGCGAAGCGCGAAAGCACTTCTATACGACCGCCGCTGCCAACCCCTGCATGTCCCCCTTCCTCCCGGTTTTCGCCGACAATACAGAGATGCCGGCTGGCTACAGCCCCGGAGGCCAAACCTTCGACGAGAAATCGTTCTGGTGGAGGAGCGAAAAGCATCACCGCGAAGCCATCGTCGCATTCAAGCCCGCACTGGCGTCTATTGAAGATCGAATGAAGGGCTACGAGGGGGAGATGATCGAAAAAGTCGAATCGGACGCCGGCCCCTTGAACCAGGAAATGATTGACGCGTATTTCGAGCGGGTCTCACGCATCGTCGCCGAATGGGGAGAATCAGTCGGAAAGGCCGGTGAAGGAAGCGCCGGATGGTTGTTCAGGAGGTACTGGCGAGGCTACAGCAGACTGAACGGTGTTCCCTGACCTTGGGTGGACCTATAAGTGGACCTATGTAAGTGGACCTGCGGGGCTCACACCCCTGCGTATTCTGCGGGTCGCTTGAACCAGGCGGGGAAACATCGTACAAAATCCCGGGGAGAGAGCGGTTCCGGTTCTTTAGGAAGGAGGGCGCACTTGTTGATCGTTAGCGCTGTGAGATCAAGAAGCATGATCGGCCTGCTCGCCGCAGGCGTGCTCTTCGCCTCCCTCGTCACGCCTGCCCAGGCCGAGCTGGCGCCCGAGAAGCCCGGGCAGGTACTCACCCTGGCCGAGAAACCGGGTGCGCACTGGGTATGGGTCGGCGACTTCGTCTTGATGCGCAGCGCGCTCTTCGATGCCGACACCGCACGGATGCTCGGCATGGTCGACGGAGGGCACGGCGTCAGGGGTGTCCATCCCTACTTCTCCCCCAAGCGCCGCGAGATCTACATTCCGGAGGTCGTTTACTCTCTCGGGCACCGCGGGAAACGCATCGATCTCGTCACGATCTACGGCTCCACGACGCTGAAGCTGCTGGGGGACATCGAGATACCGGCCAAGAGCGCAGATGCCGCTCATGGCGTGGCCCTCGCGGCGCTGCTCGACGATGAGAGATTTTTTGCCGTTTTCAATCAGACGCCGGGAACGTCGGTGTCGATAGTCGATCTCGCGTCAAGAAGCTTCGTGGGCGAGATCGAAACCCCCGGCTGTGCGCTGGTCTACCCCGCGGGCCCCCGGCGTTTCGCCATGCTCTGCGGCGATGGCAAGACGATGCTTATCACCCTGAACGAAGAAGGGCGGGAGGCGAGCCGTGTGCGGAGCGCGAAGTTCTTCGATGCTGCGGAGAACCCTGTGACGGAAAAGGGCGCGCGCAGGGGAAGCTCGTGGTTCTTTGCCTCCTTTGACGGTCACCTGCACGAGGTCGATCTCTCGGGCGACACGCCGCATCCGCTGGAGCCGTGGTCTCTTTTCACCGACGCCGAGCGGAAGGAAGGCTGGCGGGTCGGCGGTGTGCAGCATCTGGCAATCCACGAAAGCACGGGGCGGCTT
>CBDUXZ010000390.1:0-2696 GCA_965371325.1 uncultured bacterium
CTCCTCGATGACGCGCGGGCCTGCGAATCCGATGAGCGCGCCGGGCTCGGCAAGGATGACATCGCCAAGCATTCCCATGCTCGCGCAAACGCCGCCGGTTGTGGGGTCCGTGAGCACGGCGATGTAGGGGATGGAAGCGAAGCGCAACTTCCCCAGCGCCGCGGATACCTTCGCCATCTGCATGAGCGAGAGAATCCCCTCCTGCATGCGCGCGCCGCCGGACGCCGTGAAGATGACCACCGGCGTCCGTGTCTCGACCCCACGCTCGATGAGCCGCGTCACCTTCTCGCCGACCGCGCTGCCCATGCTTCCGCCCATGAACTCCATTTCGAAGAAGCCGAAGAGCCCGTGCTTCTCCTCGATGCGCCCTTCGCCGCAGATGACGGCCTCCACGCTGTCCGTCTCGCTCTTCATCCGCCGGAGCCGCTTCGGGTAGCTTTCGCGTCCCCGAAAACCCAATGGGTCGGTCGAAGTGAGACGGGCGTCGTGCTCCACGAAGCTCCCGGGGTCGAGGATCAACGCAGCCCGCTCCCGCGCGGACAGGCGAAAGTGGTAATCGCACCTGGGGCAGACCCCAGTGTTCGTGTCCAGTTCTGCCTGATAGACGATCTCGCCGCAGGCGTCGCAGCGCGTCCAGGCGCCCCTCGCGTTCCGCCCGCGCCGCGGCCGTTTGTCGCGCCGGGGCTTCATCCGGCCGGTGAGCCAGTTCATGGAACCCTCGTCCTCAATCTAAAACAGGGCCGTCCAACCCAAAGCAAGCACTTGTTATTGCGAGGAGCGCCAGGGAGGGCGAGGCTCCCGCGCCGCGCCGCATTCCCTCTCATCGCAAGGAAAGCGCCCCGCGCATGTCATTGCGAGGAGCGCAGCGACGAAGCAATCCCCTGAGTGTAAGGAATCCCTTTACGGAGGGGATTGCCACGTCGGGCCTTCGGCCCTCCTCGCAATGACAAGTTTTTGGACAGCAGCGGGATGCTCCCCCTTTTTCCGCTCACTTGCGCCTTGAGAAAATCTCCCGGATGAGCGTGCGGGTTTCCGGCGCGCCGGAGGGATCGTCCGGCGCGAGGTGCGCGAGGTGATCCCTGAGGTAAGCAAGATCCTCAATGACGTCCACATCGTACCAGGTCGGCACGAAGCCGAGGGAGAGACCGGCCCCCTCCACGTTCGCCCGGGTGACCGCGAGGACGCAGTCGGTGTCCCAGGGCACGTCCGCGAACACGACGGCCGGATCGGCACGGGGACCGAGCGCCGCAATGGTGTAACCGCCGTCGAAACTCGGACCGAGAGCCACGTCCCGCCCGTCCCGCAGACGCGCAAGGGCGAGATCGACGTAGGCGCGGGGCAAGGTGGGGGAGTCGGCGCCGGTGAAAATCACGCGCGCAGCACCCGCCTCCCGGGCCCGCAGCGTGGCGTCCTCGAGCCGCGCCGTAAGATCCTCGCCCCGCTGAACGTCGAGATCGAGGCTCCAGGTCGCGGCAAGCTTTTGAAGAAATGCATCGGGGCCCGGATCGCAGGTGATCGTTCCCACAAGACCGGGCGTGGCGAAGATCGCGCGCAGGGTGTCGGAGAGGAGCGCGCAGTAGACGCGGGCCGCCTCCTCCGGTCCGAGGGTCCGCGCAAGCCGTGTCTTGACCCGGCCCACAACGGGCGCTTTCGTGAAAACGATGACGCGCTCGAGCGCGCTCATGGGATCTCCGGAGCCCGACAGGTTATCCAGCGACCGGACACCTGCAACATCCGCGAGTAAACTTCAAAGGAGGGTCTGAATCAAATCGGCGTAATCGTCTTGATCGACCAGGCCGACATACCGGCGTACGATTTGGCCGGATCGGTCGATGACAAAGGAGGTAGGGACGCCGGGGATTCCGCCGAAAGCCCGCGCGGTGCGCTCATCACCGAGCAGTATGGGGTAGTTCATCTTCCGCTCTTCTACGTAGGGCGCGACCACCTTCGCACCCCCCACGTCGAGCGCAATCCCGAGCACAGTCATCCCCTGATCACGGTAACGCTCCTGGAGCTTCATGAGATGCGGTATTGATTCTTCGCAGGGCGCGCACCAGGTGGCCCAGAAATCAACGAGAAGGACCTTCCCACGGTAACTCGAGAGCGAAACCTTGCGGCCGGAAAGGTCTTTCAGCAGAATCTCCGGAATTTCCCCAGCCGGCTGTAACGGAGACCCGGCGCCGCAGCCGGCAATCCAGGCGATCGCGATCAGGGCGAGGAGTACCCCACGGGGGCCAGGTTTCACAACCTCCCCCCGAAGTCCCACTGCGGCAGATAGTTCAGGAAGATCGTCATGCGATCGGCCACGAGGAGAGCGCCCAGAAGTATGAGTATGCACCCGGCCACGATCTCGACCGTGCGGATGTGATGTCGGAAGCGCTTCATGCCCGAGAGAAAGAGCGGGATCGCGAGCGCCGAGAGGAGGAAAGGAATGCCGAGTCCGAGGCTGTAGATGCTGAGCAGTGCAACGCCCTGTCCCACGGTCTCCTGGGCGGCAGCCATCGTAAGGATTGCCGCAAGCACGGGACCGATGCACGGGAGCCACCCGAAGCTGATGGCCGCTCCCAGCACGAAGGACGTTCCAAAAGAACCCGTTCGGCCCGGGAGCTTCTGGAAGCCCCTGATGCGATAGAGAAGGTTCAGCTTCAGAACGCCTGTGAGATGCAGACCGAAGAGGATGACGATGACGCCGGCGA
>CBDUXZ010000391.1:0-2691 GCA_965371325.1 uncultured bacterium
GGATGATGCTTCGTTACGGAAAAGCGGGGTCAGGCGAGGCGCGGACCATTCTCCTGCGCGCGGGCGGCGATGAGCGGCGCCTGCGCATCAGCTACGCCCTCGATGATGCCGCCCTCGACGCGCTCCGAATTCCCGACCAGCATCTGAAGGGCGCCTACCGTCCCCCGAGGCCCGCGAGTTTTCGGAAGGGGAACGGGACCGCTTACGAGGGGCGGGCGTGAACGGGGAGCGCGATGTCTCCCCGGCGGAGAAGCTCTCGCGCCTTCGGGAGATCCTCCGGGATGCGGGGGAGGCGGTCGTCGCCTTCTCGGGCGGGGTCGACTCGACTTTCCTTCTGCGCGTCGCCGCGGATACGCTTGGCGATCGTGTCACGGCGCTCACCGCCGTCTCTCCGAGCCTGCCGGAAGCGGACCGCGCCCGGGCGAAGCATCTGGCGAGGAAGATCGGCGTCCAACAGGTTCTCGTCGAGAGCCGCGAGCTCGACAATCCGGACTACGCCGCCAATCCCGTGAACCGCTGCTACTTCTGCAAGAGCGAGCTCTACCGCATCTGCGAGGCCCAGGCGGATCATCTGGGCGTTCCCGCTATCTTCGACGGCACCAATCTGGATGATCTGGCTGATCACCGCCCGGGGCGGCAGGCGGCGAAGGAGAAGGGCGTGCGGAGCCCGCTGGTCGAGGCCGGGCTCACGAAGGCCGACGTCCGCGTCTTCTCCCGGGAGCTGGGCCTGGAGACCTGGGATCAGCCTTCATCCCCCTGCCTCTCATCGCGCATCGCCTACGGCACGCCCGTCACACGCGAGGCGCTCGCGCGTATCGAGGACTGCGAAAGCTTCCTGAGGGAGCTGGGCTTTCGCGAGCTCCGCGTGCGCCACCACAAAAGCCTCGCGCGCGTGGAGGTGGGTCGTGACGAAATCGTGCGCCTCCTCGATCCCGAATTGCGCGCGCGGATCATCACCCGTTTCAAGAAAGCCGGTTACGTCTACGTGACGCTCGATCTCGAGGGCTTCCGGAGCGGGAGCGGGAACGAGGTTCTGGAGCCCCGGGAAAAGTAGCTCCCAGCCACCTTAGTCCGATCAGTCATTGTGAGAGGTGCGGGGAGGGCGAGGCTCCTGCCGAGCCGCACTGCATGTCATTGCGAGGAGCGATAGCGACGAAGCAATCCCCCCATTGAAAGGAATCCCTATGCGTGGGGGATTGCCACGTCGGGCCTCTGGCCCTCCTCGCAATGACACATACGCGATTCCCACCTGCGCGCGGAAGGGCCAAGGCCATGCGTACCCTGTCCTTTTGTGAGGACTGATTACGACATGGGTGCGGGCTATCTACCCTGTCCGAGGTTCCGCACGGCGTCGCGGCAGGCGACGGGCAACTTCTCGTAGTCGTAGCGGGAGAGGGGAATGATCACGTAACCAACGCTGGCTTTTGCCCCCGGCTTGAAATTGATCCAGATGTCGTCGCGATCGAGGAACGTTGTGAAATGCATCCTGAGCCGGCGATCGGTACCGTTATCCGGAATCATGATCATGCGCTTCGCGCCGGGGGGGAGAGGGTGGGGAAGTTTGAAGGGGGCGGGCTGCCCTCCGACGCAGAGCAGCGAAGGAACGGAAATCCCTTTCTCGGTGAAGGCCCTGATCCAGACTTCAATCGCCGAGTCGTTGAGCACGCGAACTGTGTAGAGCGACTCGCGCGACTCCGCCGTTACGTCGACGCCGTAGACGAGCTTTATGCGGGATGCCCGTGAGACGGGCGGCACGATGAGATAGGGGACGCGGCCTTTTACAAGGAATCGCTCGTCCGGGACTGCCCCTTCGATCCAGACCTCGCTCGGACCGGTGCGCGCAAAGGGGAAGCCCAGACAGCCCGGGAGGGCGATGAGGACGAGGATAAAGGAGAGCAGAACCCGGACGGGCCGGGAAGCGTTCGGCAAGCGCGACGCCCCTCTGCGCCGCTCAGTAAACGAAGTGAATCCGTTCACAGTCTTCGTAATCCAGGTAGGAATCGACGAAGCGGGCCTGGTCCGCATCGAGGGGCATGAATTTGCCGGAACCCTTCACGAGAACGGTCCCGTCGGGATAGAGCAGTTCCCCGCTGGCCTCGATGACCCGTTTTCGGTCACGATCGAGCCGGGCAACAACCTGAACCTTATCGCCGGCTTGCACCGGCTTCACAAAGCGGATTCGAAGCTCCGCCGCCTGGCACATGCGGCGCGATCCGTGGGATGCGGCCCAGCCCATGGCCTCATCGAGCACGGCCGTGAGAATGCCGCCGTGGACGACGTCCTTGAAGCTGCAGAACTCATCGGTGAAGGGAACTTCGCTGCGAATCACGTCGCCGTCGAGGGAGAAGCGCATCTTCAGGCCACGGTGGTTTTCTCGGCCGCAGACAATGCACTTCAGATAGGCCGGTAGTAGCTTCACGTGTGGCGTCCCCCTTGCCGGTTGGGCGCGCAGGATAGCACACAAGGGGTGGCCGGGCTAACATCAATCGCATCCCTCGCCTCGCTTGTTTATCTGTCTTGCGGCGCCGCCGACGGGGGAGTAGGGGGCCAGCGATGCGTATCGGTGTTCCCAGGGAGATAAAGGTTCACGAGTACCGCGTCGCCCTGGTGCCGGCCGGCGCCCGCGCGCTCATCGAGGCAAAGCATGCCGTGATGATCCAGTCAGGCGCCGGGGAGGGGAGCGGCATTGCC
>CBDUXZ010000392.1:0-2684 GCA_965371325.1 uncultured bacterium
CCGGAGGCTCTCCTCGGTTGAAACGTCGAGGAAGGGGTTTGTCTGCGGGATCGCAGACGATCCTGTGGAAGGGGATGGTTTCATGGGACAACTCTCGGATGGATGGCGGGCGCAGGTCCAACGCTTTCAACACCCGGGCCGGGGTTTATATTTTCACGATCGTGCAGCATATACGCCCCCTTGCGGAGCGTCGAGAATCCGATGGGCCGTCTTTTGGGCTTCCAGCCTGTGGACAGGCGATCCGAGGGCCGGCATTTCCGGGAGGACACAAAATTGCTCAACGATTTTATAGGTTTACGCAAAAACACCCGGTGAGGGCATTCGCAACCAGGGATTCGGAAGTGCCCTCTATCCACAGAGAATTCACAAGCCTCGGCCACCGGGGACCCCCATTTTAACCTACATAGGTCAGAACGCACCCATCGACGGGAAGCCGGGATCGCTCGCGCTCACCCGCTCACCCGAGATCACCCCCAGGGGCACCCGCGCTTCGAGGCGGAGAATCGGGTGCGCCTCCTCCTCTCCCACCCAGAAGTGAGCATAGCGAATGTCGTCCGCCTCGGAGGAGCGGCGCCCGTCCTCGGATCGGTACGTCATCGCGAGCTTGATGGCGGGAACGCGCTCCTTGCCAACAAGAATACGCTCTTCGGCGAGGCTTTTGAGCGTTAGCTCGTAGATCCGTTTTCCTTCGATGACGCGGATGGTCTCCACGTCGCCCGGCTTCAGAGGCTTTTGCCGTAGAACGAGCATTGCGGAAACAGGATCGTAAACGCCCCTCGAAGGCAGGGTCCCCTTCTTCAGACGATCGCCCTTCAGCCGGCTGATGCGGAACTTCTCCTCCTCGAGATCGTGCACCACGTCCAGATCGATACGATTCTCGTTTTCCCGGCGAAAGAGCTGAAAGCGACGCGGCGCGAGCGTGGCCCCGTCGATGAGCGCCAGAACCGAGTCACGCATGCGCCAGAAGAGATCGATCCCCTCGGTTGTGCGTGCCCGCCCCGTGAAGTGAAGCGTAGGACGGCCCTCCACTATCCGGCGTGTTAGTGTGAATTCCGCCACGGCCGCGGTAATCCCGTTCCAGGCGAAGACGTAGCGGGACTGTTCGATGATCCCGTCTCCGCCCGATCCCGATACGGCAAGATCACTGGAGGATCCCTGCAGCAGGAAGAGGCCAAGCGCAAGGGCGCAGATGATGAGGACGAAGAGGACCCGGAGAGGCTTTTTGCGGGGAGGCTGGGTCATGGTCGGTTCCTCGAAGGATCTCGCTTGCGTGACGCTGAAACCACGACCCCGGGCATCACCGAAATTCGATGGGGAACCATCGTCTCACAGACCGAGGGCCGCGGCATCCGTGAAGAAGGCGCGTTCCCGCGCGGCAATGTCACCCAT
Source organism: uncultured bacterium (assembly GCA_965371325.1). Classification (GTDB taxonomy): domain Bacteria; phylum JAUYMQ01; class JAUYMQ01; order JAUYMQ01; family JAUYMQ01; genus CBDUXZ01. The sequence continues at coordinate 1,390 of CBDUXZ010000392.1, forward strand.
GATGCGGCCGGCTTCCAGGAAGCCTCGAGGGGTTTCAGACTCGCTGACCGCTTTGAGCATACCAGCGAGATCGCTCCACTGTTCGGCGATCTCCGTCATCTGGCGGGCCATCGACCCGAGGTCGGCCCCGGGCAGAAACGGCGCAGCCTGTGAAAGAAACTCCGAATAGAGCTTCCTGAAGTTCCCTCCGCCCGTGCCCCGCTTCTCGATCATCTGGTAACCGAAGCGGGCGCACCATTGCCAATCGGGAGCGTCCTTCCAGGCAGAGAAGGATGCGGCGAGATTGTCCATCCCGAGCGTCCCCGTCATCACCTGCCCCAGATCCCTCCCCGCGAGCATGCTCTGCGCCTGCTGCACGATAGCGCCTCGGAAAAGCGCGACCCTGTCGTGTGGCATCTCGAAACGGTTGACGGGGAACGCGTGGTTGCGGTTGGGGCTGGGGCCATGGCGCGATGCGCGCGCCTTCTCGAGGTCGGCCAACGGCACCTCTTGAAGACCGGGAAAGTGCGCGTCCGCGATCGCGGCGACGGCGCGATCGTCATCGTAGCCGGCAAGAAGCACCACATGGCCCGTAAAGTGGGTCTTCGTGCTGTAGTGGCGAAAATAGCGAAGATCCGTGCGGAGCAGAACGGGGATGTTGAGATCGGTAAACCGCTTTGCCGCCGTCCAGGCTCGCGCGTTGTCTTCGTCCTTCCGCCATTCGAAGGTCACGCCCATGTTCTCGAAGAAACGGAATTCCATCTGGCGGTTGCGTCCCAGGAGCATCCGCGAGGGGGACGCGCCGGCCTGATCGATCAGCATGAAGCCGAGCCCCTCGCCGAGACCCAGGCAGAGGGGTTCGGTCAGGGGCAGCCCGTAAAAGTGAGCGACGTCGTTAAGGGCCGTTGAGCCGCAGTGGGCTCCGGGGAAGTGCTGAAACTTTTTTAGTTTCCCCATCCGTTTTGTCTCGCGGGGGTTGGCTGTGGGTCTGCCGGGCCTCGGGGGGCGGTTTCTCAGGGCGCCGGGAAAAGTTAGCACAGGGCCCCCCGGGGGGAAAAGCGCGGGTCGTGACGGAGAAACCTTTGACAAAGGGGATCGGGGGGCTATAGATAGTTGAGCCGGGCATGACACGGTGCGTGATCGAAGGGCGGCGCGCCAGGATTGAGTCGAGGGGAACGCACACGCATCTCCTGCGCGAGCATACCGAGAGTCCGCGATGGAAAAGGTTCCCAGAAAATATTTCGAGCGGCTGGTCGAGAACAGTCTCGACATCGTCGTCGCGACGGACACACACGGGAAAGTTATCTTCTACAGCG
>CBDUXZ010000393.1:0-2682 GCA_965371325.1 uncultured bacterium
AGCACGGTCAGGGGCGTACCAAATTTTCAGAGTACGGTACGCAATTGCGCGAAAAGCAGAAGGTCCGGCGTATGTATGGAATTCTCGAGCGCCAGTTTGCCCAGTACTTTGTCAACGCCGACAGGACAAAGGGCGTTACGGGCGAGAACCTCCTGATTCTCCTTGAACGACGGCTGGACAATACCGTTTATCGTGCCGGATTCGCCGGTTCACGGAGCGAGGCGCGGCAACTCGTTCGGCACGGCCACGTCCTGGTGAATGGGAGGAAGTGCAATATTCCTTCGAGGTCGCTGAAGGTAGGAGACGCAATATCCATTCGGGAGAGGAGCCGGAAGAACGTCCGCCTTACGGAATCGATCGTATCAGCCGAGCGACGCGGTATTCCCTCCTGGCTGGAGCAGGAGAAAGAGCAGTTCAAGGCGGTCGTCAAGGCGATGCCTAACCGCGAGGAAATCACATTACCCATCCAGGAACAACTCATCGTAGAGCTTTACTCTCGCTGAGCGGTTATCTGAATTCGCACATCAATCATGCGCCAACCGCGGTGAACACACACCCCGCGGGCCGTTAAGCCGGGCCGGACACCAAGAAATCTTCCGATGGATCGGCGTCCGGAAATCGTCCGCAGTGGTACAAGGAGAACAGGATGATTGAAAAGAACTGGCGGGATCTAATTCGACCCAAAAGGCTCGATACCGAAAACGGAGAGAGTCCCGACAATTACAGAAAGTTCAGCTGTGAACCGCTCGAGCGAGGATTTGGTCTGACGCTGGGGAACGCCCTTCGTCGGGTTCTTCTCTCCTCCTTGCAGGGCGCGGCGATTACATCGGTGGAGATCAAGGGGATCCTTCACGAGTTCTCTACGATTCCGGGGATCAAGGAAGAGGTTACGGATATCGTCCTCAACCTGAAAAGCACGCTCATCAAGATGCACACGGAGGGACCAAAGACCGCGACGATTCACAAGAAGGGACCCTGCGAGGTCAATGCGGGCGACATCGAAGTCGATTCGAGCGTCGAGATCCTGAACCCGGACCTCCATATCGCGACCCTGGGTGAGGAAGCCGAGATCGAAATGGAGCTGACCATAACGACCGGCCGCGGCTACGTTGTGGCGGAGAAAACCCGCGAGGAAGAGCAGACCATCGGCAGCATCCCGATCGACGCTATTTTCTCCCCGATCAGGAAGGTTAATTATAACGTCACAAATGCACGTGTCGGCCAGCAGACGGACTTTGACAAACTCACGATGGAAATATGGACCGACGGGAGCGTAAAGCCCGATGATGCTCTCGCGTTCGCAGCGAAGATTCTGAAAGGACAGCTTACTATTTTCATAAATTTCGAAGAGATCGCCGAGGAGGAACTTCCTCCGGAGCAAGAGGAGTCGGAGAAGCCCAACGAGAATCTCTTCAGGGCGGTCGACGAGCTCGAACTTTCAGTGCGATCCGCCAACTGCCTTCAGAACGCGAACATCAAGTATATCGGTGAATTGGCCCAGCGTTCCGAGACGGAGATGCTCAAGACAAAAAACTTCGGTCGGAAATCGCTTAATGAGATCAGGGACATTTTGGCCGGAATGGGGCTTTCTCTGGGGATGACAATTGAGAACTTCCCTTCGAGGAAGGAGATCGAACAGTTGAAAGATAAGGAAGAGTAGGATGCACAACCCCAGAGGACACCGGAAGCTCGGCAGGACGACCCCGCATCGAATGGCGATGCTTCGCAATCTAGTAACCTCCGTTCTGAAGCATGAACGCGTCACGACCACGGACGCAAGAGCGAAAGAGGTGCGTCCCCTCGCGGAGAAGATCATCACGTACGGAAAACGGGGCGGGCTTCACGCGCGACGGCAGGCATTGAAAATCGTGAGGTCGAAGGCCGTGGTGGGGAAGGTGTTCGACACGTTCTCCAAGCGATTCGCGAACCGTCCAGGCGGATACACCCGGATCATCAAGCTGGGCAGGCGGAAGGGGGACTGCGCACCGCTGTCCATCATCGAACTGCTCCCCGAGGAAAAGGCGCCGACGGGGAAGGGGAAGAAGTCAAAAGGGAAGGCCTCCGCGAAAGGTAAATCCGCGAAGGGCAAACCAGCGGCAGGGCGTGCATCAAAACCAGCTTCCGGCAAGAAGGCTGCAAAGGCTCCTGAAAAGAAGTCAGACAGACCGGAAAAGAAGCGGAAGACGAAGAAGGACTGAATGGCCCCCGGACAACGCTGTTGTGGCGCGCCCATCGAGGCGCGTTGTTTTTTGCCGGCAAAGGGGGGCGTGGGGGATGCGCGGCGCCGTCCGTTGACAGTATGAAGGGCCTTTGCTATCTAAAAATGCTGGAATGACGGGGGCTTGGCGGTGGTTCGGACTGGGCGCTTTTTGCCCCGCGCTTCCCGTGACGAACGATGGGGAAGGTGTTCCGAACCGGGCGAGGAGGAGGGACGTGCCTTCATCAAGACCAGATCCGGACAAGCGCCTCCTTCGCATGAGTGAGCTGGCAGCGCTCGCGGACGTTCCACCGGCTTCAATCAAATTCTATATAAAGGAAGGGCTTCTCCCGGCGCCAATCAAGACGAGCCGGAATATGGCCTATTACGATGAAGGTTTCGTTGAGAGGATACGGTTCATAAAGACTCTCCAAACCCGTCACTTTCTCCCCCTCCGCGTCATCCGTGAAATTCTCTCCGAAACA
>CBDUXZ010000394.1:0-2628 GCA_965371325.1 uncultured bacterium
GGTCGAGGAGCAGCGCACTCGAGCGGTCGCGGAGGAACCCCCCCGCCGGAAACCGGAAGAGGGTGATGCGTCGGATAAAGCGCCGGCGAAGGTCGAGGAGCAGGGCACTCGAGCGGTCGCGGAGGAACCCCCCCGCCGGAAACCGGAAGACGGTGATGCGTCGGATAAAGCGCCGGCGAAGGAATCCTGAACAAATCACGATCACCCCTCCTATGAACGGCGACTGATGGGAGGGGGACACGGACGTGGGCCATCGTCATGATTAATCTGGCCAAGGCATTGCTCATCGGGCGCCTCACGGAAGATCCGGAGATCCGCTACACGGCCAAAGGCCTGGCGGTAGGAAAGATGCGGCTGGCGGTGAACTTCAGGGGAAGAGACAAGAAGGAAGAAACGAGCTTTTTCGACGTGGTGGCCTTCGGGCAGCTGGCGGAGCAGTGCGGGGAGTACCTTTCCAAGGGTCGTGCGGTGCTCGTCGAGGGGCGGATGCACCAGCAGCGATGGGAGACCGAGGAAGGGCGGCGGGGGAGCAGGCTTGAAATCCTCGCCGCAACTGTAGAATTTCTGGACGCACCGCCCGAGGGCGGGAAGGGATCGGACAAAAAGAAGGCCCGGGAACGCGGCGCGGAGAGTGCCGAGCCCCTGCCCTCCGAAGAGGAGCCACCATTCTGAGGACCGGGCCCGATTGGGGGCGGCCCATTCGAGGGAGAAATACCAATGCCGATAGGCAGCAGAGATTCCGGCCGCGACCGTGGCCGGGGGAAGAAGGGCAAGGGGCGGAAGCGGCGGCTGTTCCAGAAGCGAAAGGTGTGCCGCTTTTGCGCTGACCCAAAAATGCTGATCAATTACAAGAACGTCAAAACGCTCCGTTACTTCACGACCGAGCGGGGGAAGATGATCCCGAGGCGGATCTCCGGCAATTGCGCCCAGCACCAGAGAAAGCTGGCGGTGGCCATCCATCGGGCGCGCACGATTGCGCTCCTTCCCTTCACCTCTGCCCATTCCTGAGATCTGCACATGCCGTGGAGAGCATGATGAAAATAATTCTAAACGAAGAGATTGAGACCCTGGGCCAGGCCGGGGACGTGGTGAAGGTGGCCGACGGCTACGCCCGGAACTACCTGCTCCCCCGCGGGCTGGCGATCATGGCGACGCCCAGGAACGTCCGGCAGCTCGAGCACCAGAAAAAAGTCGTGGCGGACCGGCAGGCCAAGATCGTGAAGAGCCTAGAGGATGAGCAGAAGGCAATCGAAGGAATCGCCCTCACCATTACGGCGCAGGCGGGCGAAGAAGGAAAGCTTTTTGGATCTGTCACGACCGCTGATCTGGCCGCCGCTCTCCACAAGAAAGGGGTCACCGTCGACCGCAAGCGCATCCTTCTGGAGGAGCCCATTCGCCAGACGGGCGAGCGGGAGGTAGAGGTGAAGCTCCACACCCGGCTCATCGCCAGGTTCAAGGTGAACGTGGTTGCAGCGGACGCCGGTTCTGATTGAGCGCTGGCCCACCCCTGGTGTAAAGTGGCCCATCCCTTCCCGAGGGATGGGTCGTTTGCTTGCAGCGTTAACGCCCCCCCTCTTCCCCCCGAGGCGACATGATCGATAACGTTCGTAAGCCCAAGAAAGCGGATCCCGGTCTTCGCGTGCCACCACACAGCGAGGAGGCGGAAATCTGTGTTCTGGGATCCGTCCTCATCGACAACCGGGCCCTCAACCGGGCTCTCGAATGGATCGGGCCCGAGGATTTCTACCGGCACGCTCACGAGGTGATCTTCGCCGCGATGATTTCTCTCGTTGATAGCGGTGAGCCGATCGATCAGATAACGCTGATGGATCGAATCAAGGGGCAGTCGCAGCTCGAGGCTGCCGGCGGGGCTTCGGCCATCGCCGCGCTGGTCGACTCGGTCCCGACTTCCGCCAACGTGGAGAACTACGCCAAGATCATCCGCGAGCGTTCAGTCCAGCGGCGGCTCATCGAGGTGGGACATGACATCGTCCAGGCCGGATTCCAGACCACCGAAAACGTCGACGAGCTGGTTGATGAAGCGCAGCGGCGCATCTTCGACGTGGCGGAGCGCCGGATCAAGAGCGGGCTCGTATCGGCACACGATCTGGTCCGTCCCACGATGAAGATCATCGACGAGCTCCAGGAAAAAAAGTCGCTTGTCACAGGCGTTCCATCCGGCTTCCCGGACCTCGACGATAAGACGAGCGGCTTCCAGAAATCCGATCTCATTATCATTGCCGCCCGTCCCAGCATGGGAAAGACCAGCCTCGCGCTGAACATCGCACAGCGCGCCGCGATCGACCACAGCCTGATCGTCGCGCTTTTCTCCCTCGAGATGAGCGCGCATCAGCTAATGGTCCGCCTGCTGAGCGCTGAGGCAAAAGTGGATTCGCAACAAATACGTAAGGGATTTGTCGATCCCGAATCCATGCTCAAACTGACCAGCGCCGCGGGCCGGGTCTACGAGGCGCCGATCTACATCGACGACACCGCGGCGATCACCGTTACCGAGATGAAGGCCAAGGCGAGGCGGCTGCACTCGGAGCGCGGACTCGATCTCGTGATTGTCGACTACCTCCAGCTCATGCAGGGGCGCGCCAATGCCGAGCGGCGGGATCTCCAGGT
>CBDUXZ010000395.1:0-2621 GCA_965371325.1 uncultured bacterium
CTCAGCCCCTTCGGCGGCTTGCTGGGCGATCCGTTCTTCGAACGCTTCTTCGAGGAATTTGATCTGCCTGAATTCCGGCAGCGCTTCAAGAACAGGAGCCTGGGATCGGGCTTTATCGTAGACGACGAGGGGCGCGTGCTCACCAACGCCCACGTCGTCAGCCGCGCTACCAAGATACGCGTAACCCTCGCGGACAAGCGCTCTTTCTCGGCCGAACTCATCGCCTCTGATCCGGACTCCGATGTGGCCGTTCTGAAGATCACCGACGGCTCCGGCCTGCCCCACGTGACCATGGGAAGCTCAGACGATCTGATGGTGGGCGAGACGGTTATCACGATCGGAAACCCCTTCGGCCTATCGCATACGGTGACGACCGGCGTCATCAGCGCCACACGCCGATCATTCAAGGGGAACGGGGCCGAGTACCGCGATTTCATCCAGACCGACGCCTCGATCAACCCGGGTAATTCGGGCGGGCCCCTCGTCAATATTCATGGAGAAGTGATTGGTGTGAACACGGCCATCGTTCAGGCTGCCGAGGGGATCGGCTTTGCGATCCCCATCAGGAAAGCGCGGCGAATTCTCGGCGATCTTCTCAAGTACGGAAGGGTGCAGGCGGTCTGGATCGGCGCTGATGTTCAAACCATCAACGCAGATCTGGCCGCGGCCCTCGGCATGGCCGGACGGCCGGGCGTTGTCGTGACGCGCGTCGAGCCCGACAGCCCGGCGAGTAGGGCGGGGCTCCGGCAGAGAGACGTGATTACCCGCTTCGGCGGGCGTTCCATCGAGGACGAAGAGGGCTTTCACGCCGTCGTGGAGGACGCCGCGCGGAAAACGCCCCAGTTCCTGGAGGGGTTGCGGGAAGGTGCGCCCTTCACCATTCAGGTAACGCTGACGGCGCCGCCGCCCGAGTATGCGGATCGCATTCTGGAGTCGAGCCTCGGGTTAAAACTCAAGCCCGGCCGGCAGGGTCTTCTGGTGGACTCCGTCAGGGACGGCAGCCCCGCAGACAAGGCGGGGCTCAAACAGGGCGACCGCATCGTGGTCATGGGGGAAGAGCGGGTTGCGTCCCTTGCGGATGCAAGGCGGGCTGTTCTCGAGGCCCGGGGGAGGGGCCGGTTGCGCGTGAGCGCTCGCCGTGGCAACGCGACCGCCTCGTTCGTCTTTCCACTCAAGTGATTGCGTGGCCCCCTCAATCTGCTAGGATAGGGGCCCCTGGAGGTCCGGAACCGCCGGCCCGGCCGGCGAGACCTTCGGGATGGTTCGAAATTCCGTTATCTTCACGGGAGGCTTCCGATGGCGCGCGTCAGCATCGAGGATTGTCTGGAGAAGGTGGAGAACCGCTTCGACCTTGTTCTGCTTGCAGCCGCACGGACAAAGCAGCTCTACAAGGGAGGGCATCCGCTGGTGGAGTGTAAGGAGAACAAGGAGGTTGTCACCGCGCTGCGCGAGATCGCCGCGGGGAAGGTAGAGCGGGCCAAGCCCGAGGAAGAGTTGCCCGAAGCAGAAAGCGCCACGGATCAGATCGAGGCGACGACCAAGTAAGCCTCCGTCAGTGCGCCTCACGATTAGCCCCGCGGAAACGCGGGGTTTTTCTTTCAGCGAGTTCTCCGCCCCCGATTTTCTGAATGAGACTCACTCTCCCGCCATGCCTGCCCACGTCAGCGCGGGGTCCCGGGAAACCAACGATGTTGACAGGGAGCGATGGTCGCTGCTAGATTACTGAATGACCATTCAGTCGCAACACGGCGAATGGAGATCTTTTTTAGGAAGAGGCCGAAGCCCTTACTCCCAGCAGGTTCGCAATTCACCATCCCAAAGGATGGGCGTTAGCGACCTTGAAGAACGAGGTGTGGCAATGTCAGAGGCTTACATTATCGATGCAGTACGAACTCCCCGCGGCAAGCGAAAGGGTTCTCTCTCGCTCATGCACCCGGTTGATCTTGCCGCCGCGCCCCTGAAGGCCCTTGCCGAGCGCAACCCGAACATTCCCGTGAAGGAGATCGAAGACGTTGTCTACGGCTGCGTGACGCAAACCGGAGAGCAGGGCACGGACATCGCCCGCTCGGCCGTGCTTTCGGCCGGCTGGCCGATCGAGGTTTCCGGCGTAACCCTGAACCGCTTCTGCGGCTCGGGCCAGCAGGCCTGTAACTTCGCCGCCCAGGCGGTCATGAGCGGCACGTTTGACCTTGTGCTTGGTGGTGGCGTCGAGCACATGACGCGCGTCCCCATGGGCGCGGATATGGGCCCGATGGCCGACTCCCTCACCGAGCGCTTCCCGGATCTGGTCCCCCAGGGCCTCTCGGCTGAGATGATCGCGGAGAAGTGGAACATGAGCCGCGAGGACGTCGACCGGTTCGCATTCGAGAGCCAGATGAAGGCGAAGCAGGCCTGGGATGAGAACCGCTTCAAGAAGTCGATCATTCCGATCAAGGTTCCGACCGAGGAGGGAAGCACGAAGATCTTCGATCGAGACGAGCACATGCGGCCGACCACGACGATCGAGACGCTCGGCAAACTCCAGCCGAGCTTCAAGCCCGACGGGATAATGACCGCCGGCAATTCGAGCGGGATCGTCGACGGCGCCGCCGGCGTGCTCATCGCCAGCGAGCAGTACGTCA
>CBDUXZ010000396.1:0-2616 GCA_965371325.1 uncultured bacterium
AGCGGAGGGTCTCGATGAGCGGCGCGCCGCACTGCCCGCAAAAGCGCGAGGCGGAGGGATTGGGGGTGGCGCAGGTCGGGCAATTCATGGTGTCGCCCTTGCGGGATTGGGACCGTGCCTACTGGGCAAGGCTTGAATTCCGAGAGCGTATTTTAAGCACAATCGGGCGGGGAGGGGTAGGGGGTGCACCCCGCCATCGAGCCGCTAAAGCAATGGGGTCTGACCCAAAAGATTATCGGACGGAGACGAAGCGATCGCGGGCCAGGGCGCGGAGGCGATCGATGTCCTCGCGCCGCGTGACGGAGAGGGGGAGGGTCTCCTTGATCTCCTGAAGAAGGTGTTCTGTCTCGAGGGACTTCTTCTCGTGGAGCGCGCGGTAGAGGCCGGCAATCACCGCCTGCTCTATTTCGGCGCCGCTAAAGCCATCGCTCGCTTCGACGAGGGCTGGCAGGTCGAACTTCGCCGGGTCCTGTTTTCGAAGCGTCCCTTGCGCAAAAGCTCGGGCGGGAGTGAGAAGAGATCATTCGCGGTGGCGACCACGAAGACCTGCTCCTTCTTCTCCTGGAGCCAGGTCAGGAACGCGCCGAAGATCCGCTGGCTCACACCGCCGTCCGACGAATTACCCGTTGGAGGCGTCATTCCCTTTTCGATCTCGTCTATCCAGAGGACCACCGGCGCCATCGACTCGGCAACCGAGATCGACTTTCTGAAACGCTTCTCCGTCTCTCCTGAACTGAGTTCCATCCTGATCCGCTTCCCTTCCCGCAGAGAGTGCATGACGGCTTCCACGGTCGCGTGCAGCTCCTCCCGTGACGGGAGGGAAAGTTTGTAGCGAACCGACTTGTGCTCGATCGCCGGCGGGAGCGCGATGCTCTCCCCCGTGAGGATCAGTGTCGAGCGCGTGCGTGTGAAGCGCTGCAAAACCTCGCGGAACTGGCGGGCGACGGCCGGATCATCCAGGTGTGGCGCGAAGTCCTTCAGAAGATATACGGCTTCGACGGTGAGCCCCTCGACGTGCTGGAGAAGCTTGAAGGGCGTGTTGGTGGCGTGAATCGCCTGGCGGGTCGGCGGCATCACGAGGCCGCGCGTAAGCGACCACTCGAGGAAGCCCATGCGAAGGCTTCTCGCCGCCGCCCTCACGAGCGAGCACGCTCCTCCTCCACCGTCTCCATCACGATCAGGGGATGAAAGGAGAGGATCAGCGTCTTGAGATCGTGGATGCTGCTGCCAGTGGTCATATCGCCTCAACGCCCGGGCTTGTTCCGGAACGATCATTATTCAGATCGGCCGCAGGGGCGTGAAGCTTGAATTGCAGGCGTGGGCTTGCGAAGAGGGCATGCGGCGCCGGCTGAAAACTCAGATCGTGAGAGTCAGATCGGCCAGCATCCCAATGAAGAGCAGAAGCAGATAAAGGAGTGAAACCCTGAACATCGATCGCGCGGCCGCTGACGTCCGAAGCCGCAGTAGGCGGATCGCGGCGCCGATGAATAGAGTTCCCATCACGAGGGAGGTGGCGAGGTAGATCATGCCGAGAAGCCCCATCGCCACGGGCGCGAGGGTTACGGGAACGAGAAAGAGCGTGTAGAGGAACATCCGCCGCCGCGTGGCATCTTCCCCGATAACGATAGGCAGCATAGGAAATCCGGCGCGGGCGTATTCATCCTTCCGGTAGAGAGAGATCGCCCAGAAGTGCGGAGGCTGCCAGAAGAACACGATCAGAAAGAGAAGAACGCCCGCCGGACCGATCCTGCCGTCAACCGCCGCATCGGCGATAAGCGGGGCAATCGCGCCCGCCGCGCCGCCGATAACCGTGCTGTAGGGGGTCCGGGGCTTCAGCCAGATTGTGTAGACAAAGAGGTAGAAGAGAATGCCCGCGAGGGCGATGCCCGCCGCGAGCACGTTCGTCCCCGCCCAGAGCAGCAAGATCGAAACGGTACTCAGTGCGATTCCGAAGAAGAGGGCCTGGCGCGGCCTCAAGCGACCGGTGGGGAGCGGGCGGGTGGCGGTTCGCGCCATCAGCGCATCGGCTTCGCGCTCCGCGAAACAATTAAGGGTGTTGGCGGCCGCAGCCGCAAGCGCGGTTCCAAGAATAGCTATGAACGTGATGTACGCAGGAGGCCAGCCGTCCGCCGCCATGAGCATCGTGGGAAGCGCAGTCAGGAGCACCATGGGAAGCAGGCGTGGCTTCGTAAGGGCGAGGTAGGCTCTGAGCGTGCCGGCCAGGCCCGCCTCCGCGGGCGTCCGAGCCACCTCCGCGGCTTCAAATTGTTCAAGGATCTGCGCGCCGGGCGTGCTCATGTCGGACTCTGGACCCCGCCGTTACCGATAAAGTGGCCAAAGAGGAGCATCAGAACGATGACAATCGCGCCCGCGAGGGTAAGCGGGCCGAGAAAGAGGCGCGAGTAGATGACCGCATCGAACTTGAGGTGCATATAGTAGCCCACGACGATGGCAAACTTGATCGCCGAGAAGATAAGAAGGAGCGGAACCAGGACGGCTCTCATCGCCGGAACATAATAAATGGCGACCTCTATCCCCGTGATAACCGTGAGAATCACAGCTACCTTGAAATAAGTGCGCGGTTCGGGATGCTCGTGCGCAACGGATGAAGCCGGC
>CBDUXZ010000397.1:0-2613 GCA_965371325.1 uncultured bacterium
CGTCTCGACGCGATCTATTATTGTCCCCATCACCCGGATTTCGGCCCCCCCGGACTGAGGGTTGCCTGCGATTGCCGGAAGCCCCGCACGGCCATGATCACGCGTGGCTTCGAGGAATTCGGGCTTGACCCCTCGCGTTCCTACGTCGTGGGGGACAAGCTCACGGACATCGCCTGCGCGAAGGCAGCCGGATCGATAGGGGTTCTTGTTCACACCGGCTACGGGCGCGGGGAGCGCGATAGCAATCCCGAGGGCGGTCGCGTCGTTCCCGATCACGAGGCCGCGGATCTTCTCGAAGCAGTTGCCTGGATCATCTCCCGCGAAGGTCGAGAGGGGAAGGGACAGGGGGGAGGGGACTGAGCATGCAAGACGTGACCATCGGCCATATAACCGTCGGGGAGGGGCGTCCCCTCGCCGTGATCGCCGGACCCTGCGTGATCGAAACCGAGGAGCTCGCACTCACGGTGGCCGAGCACTTGAAGCGCCTCTCCGAAGAACTCCGTTTTCCGCTCATCTACAAATCCTCCTATGAGAAGGACAACCGGAGCTTCGAAACGCACTACCGCGGGCCCGGCATCGAGAAGGGACTCGCGATCCTCGGGAAGGTCAAGAAGGAGACGGGCCTGCCCGTGACGAGCGATGTTCACCGAGAGAGCGATATTGATCAGGCCAGTGAGGTGCTGGATCTCATCCAGATCCCCGCCTACCTCTGTCAGCAGACCAGCCTGCTTCTCCGGGCCGGTGAGAGCGGCCAGGCGGTGAACGTGAAGAAGGGACAGTTTCTTGCGCCGCACAATATTGAAAGCGCCGTATCGAAGATCAGGAGCACGGGGAACACGCGGATCCTGGTGACCGAACGGGGCTCAAGCTTCGGCTACAATCGTCTCGTCTCGGATATGTGCTCTGTGCCGATCATGAAAGAAGCAGGGGGGTTCCCGGTCGTCTTCGACGCAACCCACATCGTGCGCATCTACGGGATTCCCTCAAAGGACCCGAAGGGCGGGCTGCCGCAGTACGTTCCCACCCTCGTGAGGGCCGGCGTGGCGGCGGGGGCGAACGCTCTGTTCCTCGAGACGCATCCCGACCCGCCCAGCGCGCTCTGCGATGCGGCCAGCCAGGTGCGGCTCTCGCTCATGCGCGAAGTGCTCGAGACGGCCTTGGAGATCGCGAGCGTTTTACGCAAGCGCAATCTCGCGTAGAGTTGACCATGACCCAGGTGCTCGTAACCGGTGCTGCCGGATTCATTGGTTCCCATCTCGCGGAGAGGCTTGCCTCGGAAGGGCACCAGGTCCGCGGCGTCGACTGTTTCACCGACTACTATCCCCGCGCCGACAAGGAGGCCAACCTCGCGGCGCTCCGAGGGGAACCGCGCTTCGAATTTGTCGAGGCCGACCTCTGCGATGCGGATCTCCCGGGGCTTCTGCGGGATGTCGACACGGTTTTTCACCAGGCGGCCCAGGCGGGCGTGCGGCAGAGCTGGGGGAAGTACTTCACGACGTACACGCGGAACAATATTTTGGCCACCCAGCATCTCCTCGAGGGGTGCCGGGACGCGGGGACGGCCCGGCTCGTGTACGCATCCTCCTCCTCGGTCTATGGTGACTCGGAAGACATTCCCCTCAAGGAAGGCTCCCTTCCCAGGCCCGTCTCCCCCTACGGCGTCACCAAGCTCGCCGCGGAGCATCTCTGCGGGCTCTACAGGGTGAACTACGGAGTCCCCACCCTGTCGCTCCGCTATTTTACGGTTTACGGCCCGCGCCAGCGTCCGGACATGGCCTTCCACAGGTTCATCCGCGCGATGATGGAAGGGCGAGCCGTTGAAATCTACGGCGACGGGGAGCAGACAAGGGATTTCACTTTTATCAGCGACGCCGTCGACGCGAACGTGCGCGCGATGACCCGGGGCTCGCCCGGCGGCGTGTACAACATCGGCGGCGGTACCCGGACGAGCGTCAACGCCGTGCTGGCTCTCCTGGAGGAGATCGGCGGCCGGAAGATTGAGCGCAGCTACCAGGAAACGCAGAAGGGGGACGTGCGGCACACCCTCGCCGATACGGCGAGGGCCGAGAAGGATCTCGGTTACGTCCGGCGCGTCGCTATCAAGGAAGGTCTCACGCAGGAGTATCTCTGGCTCAGGGAGCGAGAAGGCTGACGAGCCGTTCCGGGAAAGGAAAGCCCATGGGAATCGACAAGGAACTTCTCGAGATTATCTGTTGTCCGCAGTGCAAGGGGGATATCCGTCTCACCGAGAGTGAAGACGGGTTCATCTGCGACGCATGCAAGCTCAAGTATCCCATCAAGGAAGGCATTCCGGTGATGCTCATCGATCAGGCGGAAAAACTTTGAATCAGCTCTTCCCCTCGTCTTCCCTTTCGCTGATGTATCGCTCAAGGCGATCCAGCGCGTCGATGTCTCCCTGGTCAAACCTGATGCCGAAGCCCTTGACTGCTTTCCCCCGGGCCATCCTGAAGGTGTTCCAAACGACCTCGGCCTGGAAATGAAACTCTTCATCCTGCTCAGGTAGACGGAAGTCAACCGTAAGCTTGGTGCCGATCTCCGGCGGCAGCTCCGTAATGATGAACATGCCGTTCGCCGAAACGTTCAGCGTAACTC
>CBDUXZ010000398.1:0-2592 GCA_965371325.1 uncultured bacterium
GGAGTTTCGATTAACGCTCTTCATCACGCCTCCGGAATGCCGCGAAATCAGCTGTTCTTGTAAGTCACGAAAGTGAGTGTCCGGGTCTTTTGCTTCGTATGTGTTCCTCTCCCCCCCATGTCGACCCAGCTCACCGCACCGGTGATGGTATCCAACCCGGCACGCGGCGCGTTAGCCTGTTCCGCGAGCGTTACCGTGAAGGTCATGTTGTTCATGGCCATCTGCCGGGTATAGATGTCATCATTTGCCGTGGCATCGCCGTTCGTGCCGTTGTCGAAGAACTGCGCGCTCCCCCCCGCGGTGCCGTTCACGACATCGTTGAACGGTTCCCGCGTAACCATCTCCAGCTGTTCCTGGAGAATAGCGTTCGCGGCGCTCATGTCCTTCGCGTAGCGGTTGCCGACGATGGAGATGTGGAGCAGCTTCATAACCCCGAGCATCCCGATACTGAATATGGCCGCAGCCACCATCATCTCTATGAGCGTGAAGCCTTCCCTCTTCGACCACCTTCTGAACCTTCGCATCGCTCTCCCCGATTCGAATCAGTTCGACTTGACGAGCCCCATCGCGCGATTGACGAATATCTGTCGCGTTTCGGGCGGTGACGCGGCATTCGTCAGCGTCACGAGAATGTCCCCAACCCCCGCGGTGCCATCATCAGCTGACCCCGTGGGATCAAATGTGACGTTGGGGGCCGTGCTTCCCGGAACGAAATCCACGCCGCTCGGCATCGTTCGGTCGACGATGTCGGCCTCGCCCGCGCCGAAGGCCCCGTTCCTGTCCGTGTCCAGATTGCGCGTGTAGGTGCCGGCCACGGTGTTGAATACGACCTGGGTACGGAAGTTTCCTGAAATACCCCGGTAGCGAGCCGCCTGGAGATCGTTGGAAAGTTGAGAGGCCGCGCTCCGCAACTTGATCCGGGGAAGTATCTTGGACATGCTGGGAACGGCGATCGCAGCCAGGATTCCAACCACCGCGAGCGTGACCATCATCTCGATGAGGGTGAAGCCTCCGCGGTTTCCGTTATGATTCATCAATCCGTCTCCCGGTCGAGTCCTGCTCCTTTTTGATTCCGCCAGGGCTCTCTTGTGGGCCCTTCACCTGCGGTACCACTCCATGTGGAGGCTATGTGCAATCCGCGTGCCGAAACCCGATTTCCTGAATATGTGCGGGAAAGCTGGATCGACGTTTGGAAAAAGCCGGAAAAGGGACCAAATCGGGGTGACATTTTTAGGCAGGTACGCAAGAAGTAGCGGGAAGCGCAGGGCTCAAACGCAGGCCCGCGGTTTTACTCGATAGCGTAGCGTTTGATCTTGTAGAGGAGGGTCCGGTGGCTGATCTCGAGCAACCGGGCGGCCCGGGTCCGGTTGCCCCGGGTTCGAGCCAGCGCATGCCGAATGAGCTCCGCCTCAATTCTGGCCGTCGCGCGTTTGATCGAGAGCCCCGATACCGCCTCTCGCTGTCCCGGATCATGGGGCGCAAAGGGAAGCGCGTCGGGATCCACCCGGCCGTCTTCGCACAGAACAACCGCACGCTCGATCGCGTTCTCGAGCTCCCGGACGTTTCCCGGCCAGGGCGCCTCAACCAGGGCCGCCATCGCTTCGGGAGAGATGGCGACGCCAGGCCGGCCCAGCCTCTCGGCATGCGTCTTCAGAAAATGCTCTGCAAGGGGCGCGATGTCCTCGCGCCGCTCCCTCAAAGGGGGCACTTCGAGACGGACCACGTTCAGTCGGTAGAAGAGATCTTCCCGGAACCGCCCGGCGCCTACCTCCTCCTCCAGGTTCCTCGAGGTCGCCGCAACGGTCCTTACGTCAACCGGAATGGATCGCACGTCGCCAAGGCGCCTCACCTCTCCGTCCTGCAAAACCCGCAGGAGTTTGACCTGCAGTGACAGAGGCATCTCACCAATCTCGTCCAGGAAGATGGTTCCCCCGTGACTCTCCTCGAAAAGGCCTCGCTTGTTCCGGTGTGCATCGGTAAAGGCTCCGCGGAGGTGGCCGAAAAGCTCGCTCTCGAGGAGGTTCTCGGGAATTGCACCACAGTTCACCGCCACGAAGGGCGCGTCGCGGCGAAGGCTCATCTGGTGGACGGCCCGGGCGACCATCTCCTTCCCGGATCCGCTCTCCCCGGTAATCAGCACCGTCGTCTTGTGGTTCGCGACCTTCTCCGCGGTCTGCAACACTTCCGCCATGGCGGCGCTCTTCGAGACAAGGTTGTCGGTCCCGTACTGGAGGGCCACTTCCCGCCGGAGACGCACGTTCTCGCGCCGAAGCCCTTCACGCTCGACGGCCTTCCGGAGGAGAAGCACCAGATCTTCGGATGAGAAGGGCTTTGCGATGTAGTCAACAGCGCCGCGCTTCACCGCCTCAACAGCGAGCTCGGTCGAACCGTAGGCCGACATCACGACCACCAGGGTGTCGGGATGGATGCGCTTGACCTCTTCAAGGAGCGTCATCCCGTCTATACCCGGCATCCTGAGATCCGTGATGACGAAGTCGTAAATCTCGTCGGGAAGGCACTTGAGCGCTTCCCGGCCATCGGCAACGGCGTCCACCTCATACCCTTCCTGGTGAAGAATCACCGAGAGCGTGT
>CBDUXZ010000399.1:0-2591 GCA_965371325.1 uncultured bacterium
CATCCGCAGTGTTCATTACCTCTCCGTTCATTCTTTCTCGCGCGCCGTCAGCGCCAGAGTGTCATTTCGGGGATTCTCAGCGACACAGCACCCCCCTGCGTTCACCCCTGTCGCGTCGAACCATTCGGACTCGCGGCATTTGAAGGCTCAGTTCTGATGAGATTGCTGATTATCGGGGGGGTTGCTTCGTCGGGATCACAGCTCTCCGCGCAATGACAGATCAACCTTCTGCGACGGAGAGCCTTCCTCGTATTGACCAGGAATGCATGCCTGACCCCATGGGTGGAGGCGCGTCTATCGAAGCAGGTCGCGTGCCCTCATCTCCCGGATGCGGTCGGGATCCGCAATGGCTGCTACTTTTTCGATCTCCCCGATATAGTTTGCCGGCAACGCGTGTTGGCGTGCGCCCGCCAGCACCAGCTCCTTGTACCATGTGTAGGGGAGGAGCGAAGGCGCTATGTGGCCCGGATCAGCAGCGTAGGAAAAAGCGCTCAGGATCTCGTTTGCGCCGACGACGCTGACCTGCATCGTGTTATAGCCTTTTCCCAACCCCTCCGCGCGGTGCAGGGCCCGGCGCTCGTCCTCCGGGATCGCGAATACGACACCGTGCACGGCCCCGTTCGCTCCCTCCGAGGGCACGACGTCGCACTTGGCCGAGCCGTCGGAGGCCCGCTTGTGAAACATGAGCATGTACGCGGGAAGACTGGCGGTGGTAACGACACGCGCGGACGGGGCGCGATCCCTCTGCCTTATCCGGGAGAGCAGCATGTTCGAACCATATGCGAAGTAAAGGAGCGTCCTTCGAGTCATGGTTGCTCGAGAACAGGGGGTCAGGCATGCCTTACTTGTCATTGCCTCCTGGCTGAAGCGCCGCCCGATGACGGGTCAGGATGGGCCCTCTGGCAACAAGGAAGGAAAGGAACGCCTGACACCACTACTTTTTTGTGAAGGTCATCATCGCGACTTTCCCGTTTATGAATTGTATCGCGATGGTGCCCGCTTTCCCCTTCCAGGTGGAGGTCGTGCCTGAAAAGCCCGCCACGCTCAAGCTTGCCGCCTCTGCGGGCTCCCCGAGAATATTTTCCACCTCGGCTTCCGTCATGCCGGTTTCTATTTTCTGGAAACTCTTCTGGCTAATCCCGCACTCGCAGCCGAGCTGGATAATCGCAAGAAAGAGAATGAGCGCCAGTATCGTCAGGGTGTTTCTTCGCTTCATGGGGCCTCCGAAGGGATATTGAGTCATCCATTCTGGGATTTGGCAATTGCTTTTGCAAACGTATCATCCCGGGAACGGGGATCTTCGATGGGCCTCGTGGATCGAAACGGTGGCTACCGGGCGCGCGCGACGCGGCGAAGCGCCCACGATGCGCGCATGAAGGCCAGCGGTCCTCACCGGTAGGCCAGCCACTGCGTAACCAAGACGGGGTCGAACTTCGTTTTCCAGGCATAGAGCCCCGCATGGCCGAGGCGCGCTCCCCCGTAACGGAAGATCCATCGCAGGATGCGTTCAGCGGGATGCAGGAGGGGCCCGTCGTCGAGGCGAGCCAGTGGCGCCAGCCCGAGGTCAAAGCGCGCGTAGCCCCTTGCGCGGGCGTCGACGATTGCGCTCGTCACGAGCGCGTCAAGGGCACAACCCGGCGCGTCGCTCCGCCGCCGGATGAGATCGACCGTCGCCTCTCCTGCAACGTGCGAGGGGATCCAGCTGACGAATGCCGCGATTCGCCCATCCGGCGTTTCGACAAGCGACAGGGGCGAGCAACGCAGTGTCTCTCTGTCGAAACGGCCGACCGAAAAGCCCCGCTCGAACCGCCCCGGGATCCGTAGCCACGATGCATTCGTTTCGGCGAGCCTATCGATCATGCGACGGGAGAGAGGCGGCTCGACCCGTTTGACGGCCAGTCCCTCCCGCAGGGCTCTCCGCTGGGCGGAGCGAAGGGGCTTTACCCGCGGGGAGAGAAGATCAAACCGATTGAGATCGATGATGGCGCTTGCCCCGATGCGGACGGGAGAGAGTCCGAAGGTCCGATAGAGATCGAGCCCCGTGCCGGCTATCTGAAGAAAGACAACGGATCTTCCACCCCCTTCGAACCGGGCGAGGAACTGCCCCAGGAGCGGCTCGAGGCTGCCGTGATGGCCCACGGGATCGCCCAGAACTACCGCCGTTCCGAGCGACTCGCGGTAAGCGAGAAAAGCCCTCCCGTCCTTCGAGAAGAAGATGGATTTGTCCGGAAGGAGCTTGAAATGATCGAGCGCGCTACATCCGTGCCGCCGGACGATGGTTCGGGCCCGGGAGAAGGAGGTGGCCGGCTGTGCTAGATTCCCTGTCATGAAGCGCGCCATTATTCTGGTCGATCACGGCAGTAAGCGTGCGGAGGCGAACGACATTGTCCGCCAGGTGGCGGTCATTGTCCAACGCTCTCTTCCGGATGTCCTGGTGCGCCACGCGCACATGGAGCTGGCCTCGCCATCGATCGGGAAGGCCTTCGATGCATGCGTGTCCGAGGGCGCCGAGGAGATCATCGTTCACCCCTATTTTCTGGCTCCCGGAAATCACGGTGCAGACGATATTCCACGGCTCACCTTGGAGGCCG
>CBDUXZ010000400.1:0-2589 GCA_965371325.1 uncultured bacterium
CGACAAGACCACGTCCCCTTCATCTCGGAGCAACCTACGCATCACGTCCCGGGCCACCTCTCGCCCGTGCTCCTGGCGGTCGCAGTGAGGCCGGTAGCGGTACGCGTTCCCTTCGCCCTCCCGCCCCAGGCAGGCGGCGGCACCAGGAGCGCTTCAGGGACGGACGGCACGGCGGATGCTCCCCGCGCCACAAGGGCGCGGAGCATCTCGTCAATAAGCGCCATGTTCCGCCGGAGCGACGCGCGATCTTCGACGAGGGCGCGGTTCTCCTGACCTGCCGCGCGCACACGCTCGCTCTCTTTCAGCGCGCCCACAACGCACCGGCCCATCGCCGGGGCATCGCCGCTCGTCACGAGGTCTCCCGTCAGGCCCGGTCTGATCCAGAGTCGATTGGCCGCGTTGTCCGTCACGACCGGCCAGGCCCCGCACGCCATCGCCTCGAGGAGCGACGCGCTCACCCCGTCCGTCGCCACCGCCGAGAGATACACGTCGCACGCCTTCAGCAGCCCGAGAAGCCTCTCGCCACTCACCCGTCCCGGCAACTCCACGTTGTCCGCCACACCGAGCTCTCCCGCAAGGACCGCGAGCCTTTCCCGCTCGGGCCCCTCTCCCACCGCCGTCCAGATGACATCCGGGAATGCCCTTGTTACTTCGGGGAGGGCCCGCAGGATCTGCTCCTGGTTGTAGTCCCGGCGCATGGCCCGCGTTGATAGAAGCCGTGGCGGACTGCCGGGACGGGAGCGATCGGCATCGGGACGGTAATGATCCGTATCAATGCCGTAGGTAATGGTCCGGATCTTCCCCGGTTCGCAATCGAGCTTCGTCATGTTACGCGCCATGTGCGCCCCCCAGGCGAGCACGAGGTCGGCCCGTCTCATCGCGTAGCGGGCAAGGGCGCGCTTTGGGCGCGAGGTCGGTGGATAGGCGATGTACTGCCCCTGGGCGGCAAGGACGAGGGGGCGCAGTCCCGCGGCCGCCGCCAGGACGCCGTAGCTCGTCACACGGTAGCCGACAGTCAGGTCGGGCTTGAGGGACCGTTCCAGGGAGCGTACAGCGGGAATCGCCGCCAGATAACCGAAGCGCGCCATGCGCCGCCCGAGGGGATGGAACGTAACGCCCGGCAGGGGCGTCCTCAACGGTTGTAACGAGGCGAGATGCACTTCGTGGCCACAGATCGTGCCGAAGTGTGACGCCCAGACCTGCGTGTAGATACTCGACGCTTCTCCGAGGAAGAGTATGCGCATTTTGCCGCGATATTTTTTTCTCGGCACGCCTCCCTCACATGCATCGTTTCCATCGCTTGGCAGAATTTCCTCACTCGGCATCATACCAGGGAGTTTTGTATTCATCGGAGGTGCGTTTTTTTCTCTTCTTCTTCCGCCGAGCCCGAGAGGTTCGTCACAACGTTCATGAGTATCTCCTCGTATCGGTCGGCCAATTTCTTCCGATCGAAGTTCGCCTCCACGAAGGCTCTCCCCTTTTTCCCCATCAGGAGAGCCTGTTTCCTGTCGCTGGCCAACGCCCTTGTAGCATCCGCAAGACCTGCCCCGTCTTCACAGGGGACCACCAATCCGGCCTCCGATGCCCGGACAATGTCCTCTGTTTCGCCCCAACCACTAAGAACAACCGGCAACCCGCACGCCATCATTTCGAACAACTTGACCGGAATCGCACCCCGTGTGAAATCTACGCGTTTCAGCGTAGCAACCCCGGCGTCACAGGCCTGTAATATTTCGGGGACCTCCTCGCGCGGAACGCTCGGGGCAAAGGTAATGTTCTTCAGGCCGAGAACGCGGGCGCGCTCCATCATGGCCTGCTTGTCAGACCCCTCTCCCACGAGCAGAAAGTGAATCCGGGGCGAGTCGCGCAGCCGCTCCGCAGCCTCCAGGATGACCATCGCTCCATGGGCGCGGCCCATCAGCCCGACATAGCCAACCATGAAAAGGTCCTCGGCAATCCCGTAACGCTCCCGCACGGCGCTGTTCGCGGGGGCCGGGCAGAACCGCGAAATGTTAGCGCCGTTACGTATAACAAGGACCTTCTCTGGCTGCACACCCTGCGCGACGATCTTTTCTGCCCAGAAACTGCTCGCGACAACAATTCGGCTCGCTCGCTTGTAGATGAAAGCCTCGAGCGCCTTGAACAGCCGAAGAACGGGGCCTGGCCTCAGAACGCCGTAGGCTTCGGCCGCGTCGGGATAAAGATCGCGCACATCAAACACCAGGGGAACACCCCGGCGCCGGGCCATGAGCCAGCCGGAAAAGCCTATCGTTAGCGGCGGCGACGTGGCCACGATGAGATCGGCGGGGCCCGCGCGATCCAGAAGGGCGGGGACAAAGGCGAAGAGCATTTGATTCAGGACACGCTTGGCAATGGAATCCCGAGTGTAGGGAACGGTGAACACGCGGTGTACCCGCACACCGCCTACCTCCCCGCGCGTATAAACACCCTTGGTGTACCCGGGGTAGATTCGCCCCGTCGGATAGTGCGGCTTTCCCGTAACGACGGTAACCTCGTGACCTCTTGCTTGCCATCGCTCCGCCAGCTCGGATGCGCGTATGGCACCCGCCGCGCGTTCGGGAAGGTAGG
>CBDUXZ010000401.1:0-2585 GCA_965371325.1 uncultured bacterium
TCACCGGTTGCCCGGAGTGTCAGCCGGGTCCCCTTGCTCGCGGCGAGTGTCAGTACCCCCATGATGCTCTTGCCGTTCACCTCGTTCGCGTCCTTTGCGAGAAAGATCTCACAGGGGAACTTGCTGGCTGTCTGCACGAAAAGCGCCGCTGCGCGTGCATGCAGCCCCAGCTTGTTCCGGATGGTGCAGGTCTTGCTCTCCTCCGGAATCGCGCCTGAGCCTTCCTCCTTGTTGCCCGGACTCATTACTTCCTTCCCCGGCTTCGCAGGATCTCGCTCGCGATGGATATATTCCGCTGACCATACGCCTTGATAAACGCGGCAAGCTCTTCCAGGCTTTTTCCCTCCCTGAAGCTCGCGAGTTTGATAAGCATCGGAAGATTGACGCCCGAGATCACTTCCACCTTTTTTTCGTCAAGAAACGAAAGGCTGATATTCGAGGGAGTCCCTCCGAACATATCGGTGAGGATCAACACCCCTTCTCCCATCTCCACTTTCTTGAGGCCCGATGCGATCTCGGCACGGATAGCTTCCACGTCTTGCTGCGGATCTATGGAAACCGCCTCGAACCCGTCGACGGGGCCGATGATGAGCTCGAGTGTCTTCAGGAATTCCTGCGCAAGATCACAATGGCAGACAATGACAACACCAACCATGAATTTCCCCGGATGTATGTAGAAGAGCGTCGAGGTTATTTAGCTGCGTCCGATGTCCCTGTGTTCCACACGGATGTGCTCGTACTGTTTCTTGAGGTATTTCTCCAGATGTCTCACGATGACCACCGATCGGTGGCGGCCGCCCGTGCAACCTATCGCGATCGTCAAATAGGCCTTGCCTTCTTTCTCGTACAGCGGAACCAGAAAATCGACCAGATCAAAAAACTTCAGGAGAAACGTCTGGGTATCAGGGTGAGACAGCACGTAATCAGCCACCTGCTGCTCGAGCCCTGTCTGGCGAGAGAACTCCTCCACGAAGTTCGGATTGCGCAAAAACCTGACGTCGACCGTAAGATCCGCGTGCTCGGGAAGGCCGTGCCTGTATGCAAACGAAATCAGCGATATCGTCATTCTAAAGGTTTCGGCGGAGGCGGTAAACAGCCGGTTCACCTCGCGGCGCAAATCGTGCACGGTCAGCTCCGACGTATCGAGGATGTGATCCGCCGCGCGCCGGATCTCGTCGAGCGCTTCGCGCTCCTTCCGGATGCCTTCCTGCAGATCCCCCCCTGGCGCCAGCGGATGGCGACGCCGCGTTTCCTGGAAGCGATGGAGGAGCACCTCGTCGCCGGCATCAAGAAAGAGCACCTCCAGGGGAGTCCCCGCCTCCTTGAGCTCCTTATGGATAGCGGTGAAGTCTTTCAGAAATTCGCCTTCGCGGATATCGGCTACGAGCGCCACCCGGGCGATGCTGCCCGACTGGCGGCAGAGATCCACGAAGGTGGTGACAAGCACCAGAGGGAGGTTGTCGACACAGAAGAAATTCAGGTCCTCCAGCGCCTTCACAGCCGTCGATTTGCCCGAGCCCGAGAGCCCGCTGATGATGACGACCTGGATGGTCGCCTCACGCTGGGTCATGATCGGCGCCTCTTTGCCTTCCCGGGGCCTCTTCCGGACGTTTTTCCCGCCTTGCGGGTGCCGGATCTTCCGGCGGGGCTCCGCTTCGCGGGTTTGCGCACCCGCGATGCCTGGGTTTGCCGGACCTCAGCGTTCACGGGGGTGGCCAGCCTCAACTGGGCAAGGAGCCGGTCGTTGAACTCACGCGCCGTGAGGGTTCCTTGCTTCTTCAGTATCTCGTTCCGCGAAGCCACCTCGATGATCGTCGCCAGGTTTCGCCCGGGCCGCACGGGAACGTACACCATGGGGATCTTGACCTGCAGAAGAACGCCCGCGTCCTCCTGCAGGCCTGTCCTGTCGGGGTTGGGAAGCTCCGACCAATCGACGAGATGCACGAAAAGATCAACAGGCATACGCTCGCGGGTAGAGGTTGATCCATACAGGTCCTGGACGTTGATAATCCCCAGCCCGCGGATCTCCATATGGAATCCCAGATTGGGATTGGCCATCCCCAGAAGCCGCCTGTGCGCCACCTTGCGGATCTCGACCAGGTCGTCGGCCACCAGGCGATGCCCCCGGGCCACCAGATCGAGGGCCGCTTCGCTCTTCCCGATCCCACTTTTTCCGGTGAGCAGGACCCCGATGCCGAAAACGTCGATCAGCACGCCGTGGACGCGTGTCCGGTCGGCCAGCCTCTCCTCGAGGAAGCGGGTAAGCCGGCTGATGAACCTTGTCTTGGGAACCCGGGCCCTGAGGAGCGGGATATGGCGGGCTCTGCAGGTTTCGACCAGCTGTCGGGGTGGCGGGAGGCTGTATGTGATGATGATACAGGCGAGGGGGAGGCTGCAGAGTTCTCTGATGATTTCCTGGCGTCTCTGACGCGGCAGGGATTTCAGGTAGGCCAGCTCGGCTTTCCCCAAAATCTGAACCCGCTCGATCTCGATGTAGTCTCTGAAGCCGGCCAGCGCGAGGCCCGGCTCCTGCACCCGGGGAATGGAGATGACGTTCGAAAGGCCCACGCGACCCGCAAGCAGAT
>CBDUXZ010000402.1:0-2573 GCA_965371325.1 uncultured bacterium
ATAGGACGGTATCCTTACGAGGTGGTTGTGGCGGCGAAGGAACTCCGTCGTGACGATCCGCTCCACGCTGAGAACTGCCCCTTCCTTTGCGGCCAGAGCGCCGTAAATGTCCTCGCCGTAGGGGGGAGCGAACAGCGCGTTCCCCGCAGGATCGGCCGCCCAGGCGTGTACCAGGCTCAGATCGGGTGCGAGGGCGCGCACCATGCCGACTGAAGCGTCCTCCTCGTCCAGCTTGAAAAAGTCCCGGTTCTCCTCGGCCATGGTGCTCCCTACCAGGGAGCGGGTCGGGTGCCAGGGCACGCCCATCGCGGCCGCCTTGAGGCGAAGCGGAAGGGTCAGCATCGACCAGTTCTCTATCTCGAGGGTTTTATCCCGGTAGGCCTGGAGGTAAACGGGATTCGGGCCCGGCGTGGGGTAGGAATCGCCGCAGAAGGTCGTGATGACCCGCTTCAGAAGACCGCCGTGGACCAGCGCGACGGTAATTCCGGTAGCGCTGATGGTGACGTAGGTGAACTGCGGATTGCGCCCCCAGAATTGCCGGACGACTTCGTGCAGCAGAGCATGGGGGCGGCAATTGGATGAAAGCGCGTGGAGGGTCATTCCGGGCCGGACGAAGCGCCTCACGGCCTCGCCGATCGGCATGACCTTGGACGGACCTTCCTCCGCCCTGATCTCCAGCGGACCTTCCAGGATTTCCCGGACTTGCGCCATCCTGCCGGACCTCCTCGCAAGTGAAGCGGCCCGGAGGATCCGAACCGCTCTGTCACCCTGGAAATCCTATGCTCTCGGGGTGTTTCGCGCAACGCCGGCCACCTGGAAAATTCGCTCCACCGACGGGCGCCGGGTGCCGATAGGGATAGTGAAGCCCGCCCGTCCTGGGACGGGTCCGGTATCACTGTTCAAAGGACGCCGGGGCCCTGGGGGTCACCATGGGAGCCGGCGCCGTCGGGGAGGTTCTTCATGGGATCTGTGCATTTGCATCCTGCCGCCGCGTGGAAACGACTCGCGCCGGTGCGCAGGTTTCTTCCACATTTCCTCCTTCTCACGATCCTGGTCCTGGTCCTCATCGTTCTCCCGGGATGCCAGGGGGGCTTTGCAAGGTACTCGGGAACCAACCGGGTCAAGGTCCTCCACGAGGCCGTCATCGATTACAACAGGTACCTCCGATGGCAGGAATGGGAGAGGGCAAGCGACTTCATTCGCGACGCGGAAAGGATCGCGTTCAAGCAGGGGTTCTACGAGATCGAGGAGGAACTCCGAATCACCGAGTTCGAAGTCCGTGACACCGATGTGGCGCAGGAAGACGCGAAATCAGCCGATGTCGTCGTTCTTTATCGCTACTATCTCCTCCCCTCGGTTACGGAGAAGAAGATCAGAGTCACCCAGCGCTGGATCTGGTCGGAGGAGGAGAACCGGTGGGCCGTCGATGAGCCACTGGCCTTCCTTAAAAGGATCATCAAGCCCACGGCTTCGCGAAGAAACATCAGGACGGTTTTGAATGCCGGGGCGGGGAATGCTCAGTGAGAGAATCACCCATCCGCTAGAGGGTTCACATGATTTGCGCGAAAACTTTTCGAAAAATATTTCTGACCCTGGCGTCCTTCCTCCCCGCGCTTTTGATCATGGCCGGTCCCGCGTCCGGACAGGCTGTATTTCGCTGGACGGATGATCAGGGGAGCGTGGGTTTCACGGATGACCCTTCACGCATCCCGGCGTTGCATCGCGAGGAAAGTGAGGCGCAGATGCGGCGGGAGTCCACGCCGGTGAGGGAGGAGAAGAAGGAAGAACCCTCCGGGGCAGAAGACGCCGCACTGCCCGGAGTCTCCCCTGTGAGCCTGAAAAACATCTCCGTCGACGAGAAAAAGGAAACCGCCGAAAAACGCGAGGTCTCCGCTTACGACAAGGTGCTCCAAGAGAGGCCGGTCGCGGTGGACAATCTTGGCCACGACAAGCAGTACTGGAAGAACCGCCGCAAGTACTGGGAGCGCCGTCTCGAGACAAGCGCGGCTCTCTTCTCACAGACAAAGCGCGAACTCGGCCTCACGAACCAGCGTTTCGACAAGCGGGAGTACGCCAGGCTCAAGGAGCTTCGTGAACGAATGCGTGAAACCGAGGCCGACATCGCCCAGGCCAAAGCGATGCTCGACGGGGGGCTTGCGCAGGAGGCCCGCCGCGCGGGCGCCGAACCCGGCTGGGTCCGGTAACAAACCCGCAGGATCCCCAGACGCTTTCTACGTTCCTTGCAGGTCCATCCTCATTTCGGATAGATTGTCGCGCGATGGAGGCGATACTCTTGGTAGGCGGGCTGGCCACCAGACTCGGTGAGATGGCCAGAGAAACACCCAAAGCGCTCATGCCGGTGGCGGGCAAACCGGTCATCGCGCATCAGGTGGACCTGCTCGCCGCGGCCGGTGTTACCCGTGTCATTCTCGCGAGCGGACATCTGCACGAGAAGCTGAAGCGTGAAGTCGGCGATCGCTACCGCGGCGTTGAGATCTCCCTGGTTGTCGAGAACAAGCGCCTCGATACGGGGGGCGCTATCGCCCACGCCATGAGGAGCCTCACGTCCGAAG
>CBDUXZ010000403.1:0-2571 GCA_965371325.1 uncultured bacterium
CGCGAAAGATGTTGTTGACGATCTTCTGGACCGACCCCTGGATCCGCGCCCGGTTCGGCTCCGCCAGCGTTCTCAGCGCCGCCTCGACAGAATCGGCCAGCATCAGTATGGCGCACTCTCTGCTCTGGGGCTTAGGACCGGGATAGCGGTAGTCCATTTCTTTCACTTCGTTCGTCTCTGGGTCGCTCGACTCGAGTGCCTTGTCGTAGAAATACTTGATGAGACTCGTCCCGTGGTGCTGAGGGATGCCGTCAATGATGATTTCCGGAAGGTTGTATTTTCTGGCGAGCTCGATGCCCTCCTTGACGTGCGCCTTGACGACGCGCATGGACATGGCGGCGCTCAAATTCTCGTGCTTGTTCTCTCCCGGGGGCATGTTCTCGACATAGTAGTGAGGTTTCAGCGTCTTCCCCACGTCATGGTAGTAGGCGGAGACCCGGGCCAGCAGGGGGTTGGCGTTGATCGATTCGGCGGCCGACTCAACGAGGTTAGCCATGATCATGCTGTGATGGAACGTTCCGGGCGCTTTCAGCGCAAGCTCGCGCAGAAGGGGCTGCTCGCTGTTGGACAACTCGAGGAGCTTCAGTCCCGTGACCGTGCCCATCATCCATTCGGCAAGCGGCGTAAACGCCGTTACGACGATCGACGCGCCCAGCCCCCCAGCGAAGCATGCAACGAGGCCCGCCAGGGTTTCCCGCGCCAGGAGCTGTCCGTCCATCAGGGCCCAGAGCGCCAGGAGAGAGGCGTTCACCAGGCCCACCTCCACGCCGGCCATCATGATCTTCGACCGGGTCTGCACCTGCCCCACCGCGTGCGCCCCCACGACGCTTCCGAGGAACGTCATGACCGCAAAGAAGAAACTCCGCTCGACCATGACCCCCACGATGATCGCGAGGAGCGCAGCGAAGAAGAGGGCTGTCTCGGAATTGCGAATCATCCGGACGATCATCGCGCCGGCTGCAACCGGAATGGCGTAGCGGTAAGCATCGGGCGGGATCAATGGGAAGGCGCTTCCCACGGCGTCGGCGATAAAAAGGAGCACGCGGCTCATAACCACAATGAGGAGAAGCGTGCTCATAAAAAAGATCATCGAACGGGTGTCACTGCGGAACTTCCTCACCCCGCTCTGGGCGAACCGGTAGATGGTCCCGACGGTAATCAGGAAAAAGAGCGCGATGGCGATAAACACCGAGCCGACACTTCGATCGAGGCTCCGCCTGCGAAGCCCATCAAGGATCATCACATGGCGGGCCGTAACCGGGTCGCCGTCACGCACGACAATCTCACCCTTCTTGAGGACAAGCGTGACGGGTTTCACGTTTTCACGTGCGGAGCCCTTTCGCTCTTCCGTTTCAATACGGTTGAATGTGAGGTTGGGGCGGACAAGCCCCCGGGCGATCGGAATGAGCGGCGCGATCCGGCTCGGGGAAATTTCCGCGTTACGCTTCCCGGCTTCCCTGCCGATCGCCTCGCGCGCCTGCTCGACGTCCTGAATGGAGCCAAGGTCCGTCACGACATATTCCTGCCGCGATTGCACCTCGCGAATCATCACGCCCTTCCGGGCCTCGTCCTGTAGCAGTTCCCGGTTCGAAACGATTTTGGCTGACAGGGCGCGGGAAACAATGGCGCGAAGCACAGCGGCGTCCTCGGCGGAAAACCCCCGGGAGGCGAGGTCCTTCGCGGCCGAGGCCGGGATGGACCCGAGCACCTCGATAAACATTTCGAGGGCGGCCGCGCGCCCTGGGGACTGGTCTGCGCTTTCCGGCGTCTCTACCCCGCCGTGCTCCTCCAGCGTCTTCCGGGCATGTCCAAAAGCCGCCTCCAGCCGCACATCGAGTTCTTCCCCGACCCCGCGATCAAGATCATAGACAGCGCGCACCGCGTCCTCGGCCTCGTCGCGCTTCTGCTCCGTGCTCGCCACGTCCTCGACCAGGAAATCACCGGGCGACTTGATGTCCTGCGTCGCCACGGCGCCCAAGTCGGGCACAATTGTCATGAAGGGAAGGTTGGGCGTAACGAGAATCGCGAGGAGAATGCTGCAAAGTAGGATCAGAAGCGCCTGTACCGTTGAAGGCCGTCCGAGCTTCTCCCGTGAAAGCAGGGACGGCGTGGCGGACCGGGCCGGCAGCTTCCGGACGACCTGGAAGAAGGGGGGGGATTTCGATAATTTCAGCAGCTTCACTCCGACGACCCTGTCTGACGATCATAGGCGCGAATAATATCCTGCACCAGTTTGTGTCGCACAACATCGCGTTCCGTGAAGTACACGAACTCAATCCCCTCGATCCCCTCGAGGATATCCCGAGCCTCTTTCAGACCGGACCGTTTCCCCTCGGGCAGATCAATCTGAGTGACATCGCCCGTAATGACCGCCTTGGAATTATAGCCCAGGCGGGTGAGGAACATCTTCATTTGTTCTGAGGTTGAGTTCTGCGCCTCGTCGAGGATGACGAACGCATCGTTCAGCGTTCGGCCCCGCATAAAAGCCAAGGGGGCTACCTCGATGACGCCGCGTTCAACGAGTTTGGCTGCGCGGTCGAATTCCATCATATCGTGAAGCGCATCGTGGAG
>CBDUXZ010000404.1:0-2546 GCA_965371325.1 uncultured bacterium
GTTCCGGGGGCCTGTGGTAGCATGGGAAGGATCTACGCGAGGGGGGAGTGATTTGGCCGATCATATCGGGAACTTCGGGCAATATCTCCGTGATGAGCGCAACGCTTCTCCCAACAGCGTGCGCGCCTATCTGAGCGATCTTGTCCACTGGGATGCTTTCTTAAAGGAATCGAGTCCCCGGGGGATCGCCACCGCGAAGGCAGAGGACGTGAGGGAGTGGCTTGCGGGGGTTCAGCGGGGCCGATCGCGCGCCACCGTAGCGCGCAAGCTGTCTGCCCTCAGAACTTTCTACGGCTGGCTTGCACGGGAGTCACGGCGGCGGGGGAAGCCGAAGGCAAACCCGGCCAGGCTCGTGGGTACGCCCAAAGTTCCGCGCACGCTCCCGCGCTGGCTCACCGTGGATGAGGCCGCGGCGCTGCTCTCTTCCAAAACGGACGCCAGGGAACGAAAAAACGCGTCGCTTCTTGCGCGCGACCGCGCTCTCTGGGAGCTTCTCTACGGCGCCGGACTCCGGATCAGCGAGGCGATCGGGCTCGACGTCGATGATGTCGATTTCAAACGCGACGTGGTTCGCGTGATGGGTAAGGGACGAAAGATGCGGGAGTTGCCCTTGGGGGCAGCCGTGCGCGAGGCAGTGACGATCTGGCTGGAATTCAGGGACGATTCGGGTGAGGGGAGGGCGCTCTTCCCCGGTCGCAAGTGCGAACGAATGGACGTGTCCGGAGCCCGGCGGCGACTGGGGCGCCGCGGCCTGACAACCATCCAGCGACGCGTCAACCCGCACGCCCTCAGGCACAGCTTCGGCACGCACCTTTTGGACGGCGGTGCCGATCTCCGCGCAATCCAGGAGTTGATGGGGCACGCGAGCTTGTCCACCACGCAGCGCTACACGCACCTCTCCATGGAGCGGTTGCGCGAGAGCTACGACGCGGCTCATCCGCGAAACCGGAAGCCATGATGCCAGGGAAAGAAAACCCTTCTCGGGAGAGGGATACGGCATCCGCCGATCGGGGCCTCCGGCCCCGCGGAACCACGGTCGTGGCCGTGCGGGTAAAGGATAAGGTGGCCCTTGGAAGTGACGGACAGGTAAGCCTCGGGAACACGGTTCTAAAGCACGGGGCCACCAAGATTCGCAGAATCTACCAGGACAAGGTCCTGGCCGGCTTCGCCGGTACGACCGCCGACGCGATCACGCTCTACGAGAAGTTCGAGGGGAAGCTGGAGGAGTTCCACGGGAACCTGAAGCGCAGCGCGGTCGAGCTGGCCAAGGACTGGCGCACCGATCGCGTGTTGCGGCGCCTCGAGGCGCTCTTGATCGTCGCCGATGCGGAGACGCTGCTCATCATCTCGGGCAACGGCGACGTTATCGAGCCCGACGACGGCATCTGCGCCATCGGATCCGGCGGCCCCTTCGCCCTTGCGGCGGCTCGGGCGTTGGCGCGGCACGGAGAGATGTCGGCCAGCGAGATTACGCTCGAGGCGCTCCGCATCGCGTCTGAAATCTGCGTCTACACGAACGACCAGATCAAAGTCGAGGAGCTGTAGGGGATGGAGAATCTCACCCCCCGGGAAATCGTCGCCGAGCTCGACCGCTACATCGTAGGCCAGGCCGATGCCAAACGGGCCGTCGCCATTGCGATGCGCAACCGCTGGCGGCGCATGCGCGTGGACCCGTCGCTCCGGGATGAGATCGCGCCGAAGAACATCATCATGATCGGCCCCACCGGCGTGGGCAAGACGGAGATCGCCCGCAGGCTTGCGCGCATGACCGACGCGCCGTTCGTGAAGGTGGAAGCTTCGAAGTTCACCGAGGTGGGCTACGTGGGGCGCGACGTCGACACCATGGTTCGCGATCTCGCCGATGTGGCCGTGAACATCGTTCGCGGGGAAGAGGAGGCGAAAAACAAGAAGCGCGCCGAGGAGAGGGCGGAGGATCGCCTGCTCGACGTCCTGTATCCGGAGGGCTCATCGGAAGGGAGCGAGTCGCCCACGCGGACCTTCACCGCCGGACCGAGCGGCGAGGTAGTGGCCGGAAAGGGGGGGGGGACGCGCGAGAAGCTCAGAAAGCTTCTGCGGGACGGGGCGCTCGAAGACCGGAGGGTGGAAATCGAGATCGCGGACCGATCCTTCCCGATGCTCGAGGTCATCAGCCCCTCGGGGGTCGAGGAGATGAACCTCAAGGACATGTTCTCCCAGATCGCCCCCCTCGCGGGACGCAAGAAGCGCCGCAGCATGAAGCTTACGGAGGCGCGGGAGCTTCTCATTCAGGAGGAGGCCCAGAAGCTGCTCGACCAGGAGGCAATTCGCAAGGCGGCGGTCGAGCGGGCGGAGAACTCCGGAATCATCTTCATCGACGAGCTGGACAAGATTGCGGGGACGGAGAGAGGTATGGGACCCGAGGTGTCGAGGGAAGGCGTCCAGCGGGATATCCTTCCGATCATCGAAGGGTCGACCGTCAACACGAAGCATGGCTCCGTGCGGACGGATCACGTGCTGTTCATCGCGGCCGGGGCCTTCCACGTGGCGAAGCCTTCCGATCTCATCCC
>CBDUXZ010000405.1:0-2530 GCA_965371325.1 uncultured bacterium
TGCGCGTCTTGATCGGCATGGTCCAGGCGTTGGTCAGGCCGGGGAAGCGCACCGCTGCATCAAGCTCCGCGATAAGCTTTTTGGTGGTCATTCCCTCGCGCCACTCATCCTTCGGTTTGAGGGTAATCGTGGTCTCGATCATCGAGAGCGGCGCCGGATCCGTCGCCGTATCCGCCCGACCGATCTTTCCGAAGACGCGCTCCACCTCGGGAAACTGCCGGATGATCCGGTCGGTCTGCTGCAGGATCTCACGCGCCTTGGTCACCGAGATGCCCGGAAGCGTCGTCGGCATGTACAGCAGATCGCCCTCGTCGAGGGGCGGCATAAACTCGGAGCCGATCTGGGGGAAGGGCACGTAGGCCTTTCCGAAAACCATGCCTTGAACCGGCAACAGCGAAGCGATCAGAAGAATGCATGCCGCGGCCACGACCCGATTCTTCCGCCGGAGCGCGTAGTCGATGACGGGCCTGTAGAGCCGCAGCAAGGCCCGGTTGAGGGGATTCCTTTTCTCCGGGACGATCCTGCCGCGAACCAGCCACATCATCAGGAACGGCACCACCGTGATTGAGAGGAGCGCCGCGCCGGCCATGGCGTAGGTCTTGGTGAAGGCCAGGGGCTTGAACAGCCGCCCTTCCTGAGCCTCCAGCGTGAAGACGGGGAGGAACGAAACGGTGATGATGAGGAGCGAGAAGAAGAGCGAGGGGCCCACCTCCATCGCCGCATCGAGGATGATCCGCTCCCGGGGCTTCTTCCCCGCGTCGCGCTCGAGGTGCTTGTGAGCGTTCTCTATCATCACGATCGCGGCATCCACCATGGCACCGATGGCAATCGCTATTCCGCCGAGCGACATGATGTTCGCGTTGATCCCCTGGTAATACATGACGATGAAGGCAACGAAAATGCCGAGCGGAAGCGTAACGATGGCGACAAAAGCGCTTCGCACGTGGAAGAGGAAGACCACGCAAACCAGGGCGACGATAATGCATTCTTCAATGAGCTTTTCCCGGAGGTTCCGTACCGCCCGTTCGATGAGGGAGGACCGGTCGTACACAGTGACGATCTCGACCCCTTCCGGAAGCCCCGGCTTGAGCTCCTCCAGCTTCGCCTTGACGTTCCGGATCGTCGCCAGCGCGTTTTCGCCAAACCGCATGATCACCACGCCACCGGCCACCTCGCCCTCGCCGTCCAGCTCCGCGAGTCCGCGCCGCAGCTCCGGCCCCTCGTGAATGTAAGCAACGTTGCGCAGAAGAATGGGGGTTCCATTCCCGTCCGTGCCGATCGCGATCTGTTTCAGATCATCAAGGCCGCGCACGTAGCCCCTCCCCCTGACCATGAATTCGGTTTCGGCCATCTCGATGAGCCGCCCCCCAACGTCGTTGTTGCTCCGCTGAATGGCGCGTTTTACCTGGGAGAGCGGAATATCGAAGGCCGCAAGCGCGTTGGGATCGACCTCCACCTGGTACTGCCGGACGTAACCCCCGATGCTCGCAACCTCCGCGACGCCCGGAACGGTCTGCAGCCCGTAGCGCAGGTACCAGTCCTGGACGGAGCGGAGATCGGCCAGATCGTGGCGGCCGGTGCGATCCACCAGCGCATACTCATAGACCCAGCCCACCCCGGTGGCGTCGGGCCCGAGGGTGGGGGTGACGCCGGCCGGAAGCTTTCCCGAAACGAAGTTCAGATATTCGAGAACGCGGCTCCGCGCCCAGTAGAGATCGGTGCCGTCTTCAAAGATGATGTAGACAAAGGAGAGCCCGAAGAACGAATAACCGCGGACCGTCTTGGCGTAAGGGACCCCGAGCATGGCGGTGGTGAGCGGGTAGGTCACCTGATCCTCCACCACCTGCGGCGCCTGGCCGGGATAATCGGTGAAGACGATCACCTGAGCGTCGGAAAGATCGGGAATGGCGTCGAGCGGTATGCGCTGAAACACGTAGATGCCCCACCCGATGATCGCCAGAGTGACCAGCCCGACGAGAAATCCGTTCCGGGCAGATGCCTCAATGATGCGCTTCAGCATCCCCTACTCCTCTCCCATGGCATGGCCTTCGTGATCCATCCCGGTGTGATCAGGGGCAGGCGCTTCGGCCCCCTTGCGCTCAGGGCCGGCCCCGGTCGCCGGTTTGGCGAGGAGCTTCTGGATCGCCTCCTTCAGCCTGCTCTCGCTGTCGATGAGGAACTGGCTCGATATCACGACCTCGTCACCCTCTTCGAGGCCTTCCCGGATCTCCAGCCAGCCATCGCCGGAGTCGAGGCCCAGTTCCACTTCGATCGGCCGGAAGCGCCCCTCCCCCAGAGCGACGACCACAAGGTTCCGCGTGCCGGAACGGATAACCGCCTCATCGGGAACCACGATGACCTGCGGCCGTGGCTCCGCGTCGATGGTGACGTTGGCGTACATGTCGGGCTTGAGCGTGCCATCGGGATTTGGAAGCTCGAGGCGGACCCGCGCGGTGCGGGTCTTTGGGTCGAGGAAGGGATAGACGTAGGTCACCTCGCCCTCGAAGGTGGTGCCGGGGAGGTAGCTCAG
>CBDUXZ010000406.1:0-2529 GCA_965371325.1 uncultured bacterium
CGTCGTGGGGCTGATCCGCCTGCGTCCACCTCGCCTCAGCCTTTGGCTGGCCGCGGTTCTGGGGACGGGGGCCTATTACGCTCTCTGGCCCGAGCGCCGCAAGGCGCTGGCGCATCTGGCAATCGCATTCGGAGGAGAGAAGTCGGCGACGGAGCAAAGCCGCATCGCGCGGCGAAGCTTCGTGCACCTTGCGCGAAACTTTGTCGAATTCGTGAACTTCGAGCGTGTGTCGGACCGGCTTGACACCTACGTCGAGCTGGACGACCGCTCCGGGATCGATCGCTGCCTTGAAGGCGGGAAGGGGCTGATCTGGGTGACGGGTCACATCGGGAACTGGGAAGTTCTCGCCTCGTACTTCTCGCGCCATGAGCGATACAAGGTCAACGTGATCTCGAGGCGCGCATACGATCCACGCATGCAGGATCTGCTAGTTCACCTGCGGTCGGGGAGCAGCGTAAAAACAATCGAGCGGGGCGATCCAGGGGCGACGCGGGAGATCATCCGGACGTTTCGCAGGAACGAAGTGTTTGCGGTGCTCATCGATCAGGATACGAAGGTACAGGGAGTCTTCGTCGATTTTTTCGGCCGACCGGCTTTCACGCCGATGGCCGCGGCGACGCTTGCCTACAGAATGGAAGCCCCGGTTCTGGTGGGGTTCATCGAACGGCTGCCGGACGGGCGGCACCGAATCACTTACTCGGGACCCGTCGTGCTTCCCCGCACGGGGGATGCCGATGAGGATGTGCGCCTGGCGACCGCGGAATTCACCCGCCGGATTGAAGCGCAGATCCGGCGCGTTCCCGAGCAGTGGGTCTGGATGCACCGGAGATGGCGGACCCGTCCTCCATCAACGGTGAATTCCGGCTCCCCAGCCTCTCCCACGGCGGCCGCGGGGCCGGGCAGCGCCTGAAGGGGGGAGTTGGGAAAGCCCCTCAGGGGCCCGGGCAAGCTGTTTTATCATGCAACTATCGCGCCAACTTCCAAATTCGGCGCCCCTTTCTCCTTTACAGTCTGGCACGCATTGTGCTACGGTCCCTCGGAACGTGCCAAGTTCTTGAACTATTTATACTTTCCGGCTTTCCGCCGGCAGGTTCAGGGGGCGCGAAGAGGGGCCGGCCGCCGGGCGCCCGCCTCCCCGGGCCGCCTGTTTCGAGGGATCTTTGTGAGGCGGCTGACCACGCTACTCTCCTTTCTGCTGGTCTTCACGATCGGATCGATCGCCTTCACCATCCTTCGAAATATGGGCGATGAGGAGCGCCCCGGGGCGTCAAAGATTTCCTTCTCGCTCCCCCACGCGGACATGGTGATGTCGAATGTGAGGTTCGTCGACACACGCCGGGGAAAGCGCAACTGGATGGTGGAGTCGAAGACCGCGCGTCTGCTCAAGGATAAGGATCGCGCCTTCTTCGAGCACGTTCACATCACGTTCTATAGAAAAGACGGTCGGGAGATGCACCTCTACAGCGATCGCGGTGAGCTGGACACGGACACGCGGAACATGCGTGCCGAGGGGGATATTCGGGGCCGATCCAGCGATGGGCTGGAATTTTTTACTTCGACACTGAAATATGACTATGAAACACGGGAGATTTCGACGGACGTTTCGGTGAAGATTATAGCCAGCGGGTTCGAGACGGAGGGCGTGGGCATGGTGCTCGACGTGGACAAGGAGATCTTCCGTTTGCTGGACCAGGTCCGGCTCATGGGGAACCAATGACGATGAAACGTCGGTGGGGGAAGGCGGCGGCCGTCACGCTGATCATCTCTTGGTCGCTCTGCGCGACGGCCTGGGGGGCCGAAGGGGACATCCGGATTGCCGTGGCGCCCCTGGAGGTGCATGGAACCATGGACACCCTCGAGGGCGCCGCAAGGGATGTGCGCGCTGGCCTCAAGGACGGCCTGGGGGCCGTAGATGGCCTGGCGGGCGTCATCGCGCCCAAGGATGCGAATGACGCGATCGCGGAACCGCTGACGGTCGAGGCACTGCAGCGCGCGGCCGGCACCTCGAACGCGGCCTACGTGGTCTATGGGAGCATCACCCAGCTCGGCGGCACCTACAGCTTCGATGCACGGTTATTCGATCCGCACGTCGGAAAAGCCAGGGCCGCCTTTTTCCGGGAAGGCGCGGGGCGCGACGATCTGGTTGCCAAGTTGCCCGATCTCGCTGCCGAAATCAGAAAGGCGGTGGAGCCGCCGAAGGTGGCGCTTTCCGAAGCGCCCCCGGGCGACACAGGCGAGGGTCAAGTTTCCAGCAAGACGGCCGATTTTTCTAATGATGGGCCCGAGGCGAAAAAACGCGAGAAAAACCCCCTCGGGCTCAGGGTGCGCGATAACAAAACGCCTATTGCCATCTCTTCCGACACGCTTGAGGCCATCAACACGAAGAACACGGTGGTCTTCAGGGGAAACGTGGAGGCCAAGCAGTCCGGGTTGCGGATCTTCTGCGACGTCATGACGGTTATCTACTCCGCCGACGGGAAGGGTATCATCAAAATCATCGCCGACCGGAACGTCCGGATCATCCATGAG
>CBDUXZ010000407.1:0-2513 GCA_965371325.1 uncultured bacterium
GGGGTCTTCTACGGCCCGAAGATCGACATCAAGATCAAGGATTGTCTGGGCCGCTCCTGGCAGTGCTCGACGGTGCAGGTCGATTTCAACAATCCGGAGCGGTTCGGTCTGAAGTTCGTCGGTGCGGACGGCGGCCAGCACCGCCCGATCATGGTGCACCGGGCTCTGCTCGGCTCAATCGAGCGGTTCTTCGGGATCCTCATCGAGCACTATGCGGGGGCGTTTCCGCTCTGGCTCGCGCCGATCCAGGTACGCGTTTTGCCGGTGTCCGAGAAGTTCGAGGATTACGCAAAAGAGGTTCACGCCCGGCTGACGGCGGCGGGTGTTCGCTCCGATCTCGACGAGCGGAACGAGAAGCTTGGTTTTCGAATACGCGAGGGGGAGGTCGAGAAGGTCCCCTTCATGCTCATTCTGGGTGAACGCGAGTGTGAGGCGGGGACGGTGACCTACCGCGAGCGCGGAAGAGGCAAGCAGGCCACGACGAGTATCGATGATCTGGTAGCTCTTGTCAGCGAGCGTGACTCGAAGCGGCTCTGATACACGGAAAATATCCACGATGACGGGTGTCGCGGACACGAGGGGGCCACGGTTTGGGCCGCGCCCATCGAAAACAACCCGTTAGGAACAGGAGGAGGTCATAGCAAAAGAAACACGTGTGAATAAAAGGATCCGGGCGCGCGAGGTGCGCGTGATCAATCATGACGGCACCCAGTTGGGCATCATGCAGATAGACGATGCACTGGAGGCTTCCGAGAACGAGGGTCTGGATCTCGTGGAGGTGTCGCCCACAGCCACCCCGCCCGTCTGCCGGATCATGGACTACGGGAAATACAAATACGAGCAGAAGAAGAAGGCCAACGAGGCGAAGAAGAGCCAGCACCTGACCTTGCTCAAGGAGGTCAAGTTTCGCCCGAGCACGAGCATCCACGACTTCGACTTCAAGCTCAACAATGTGAAGCGGTTCCTGAAAGAGGGAAACAAGGCCAAGGTCACCATCACCTTCCGGGGGCGCCAGATCGCCTACCCGGACAGGGGCCGCAAGATTCTGGGGCGCATCGCGGAAGCCACCCAGGAGGAGGGGGTGGTGGAGCAACATCCGAAGTTCGAGGGGCGGAACATGACGATGATCATCGCCCCGCACTCGCAACGGTAAAAATCGATTTGAACAATGGCGAACCCGCGCGAGAGACGGGCGGGACGTTTCAAGAAACTGAGGTTCAAGGAATCCGAAATGCCCAAAATCAAGACCAACCGCGGGGCCGCGAAGCGGTTCAGGAAGAGCGGAACCGGCAAGCTCAAGCGCAAGCGCGCGTTCCAGCGGCACATACTGACTTCGAAGTCCGCGAAGCGGAAGCGCGCCATGCGCCGGCCCCAGTACGTGGACCCTGCTGACGAGAAGAACATCAAGAAGCTCCTCCCGTACCTCTGAGGAGCTCATCCGGCGGCCGGTGGGCCGCGCGAGGAAACCAGGAAAATGCCAAGAGCCAAGCGGGGCACGAAAGCGCGTGCCCGAAGAAAAAAGGTACTGAAGGAAGCGAAGGGGTATCGTGGCGCCCGGTCGAAGCTTTTTCGGACCGCTACGGAGGCCGTGGACAAGGCCGGCCTCTACGCATATCGGGATCGCCGAACGCGGAAGCGCGATTTCCGCGCCCTCTGGATCACACGGATTGGCGCGGGGGCGCGTCAGTGCTCGACAAACTACCGCGACCTGATCCGGGGTCTTTCGCTGGCCAACGTTGAGCTTGACCGGAAGATCCTCTCCGACCTCGCCATTAAAGACCCCGACACCTTCCGGGCGATTGTCGAGATTGCTATCGAAGCGAAGAAGGCGGCGGCCTGAACACCACCGGCTGACCGGAATCGGTCATGATCGATGCGCTGAACGCCATCCGCGAAGAGGCACTCCGACGTATCGAGGAGCTCCCTCCCGATGCGTCCGAGGCCGATATCCGCGATCTCAGGGCGGCTTATCTGGGGAAGGACGGCTCCCTTACCGCCGCTCTTCGCGGGATGGGCCAGCTCTCCGCATCGGAACGCCCGAAGGTGGGCCGCACCGCTAACGAGACAAAGGGAGCCATCGAGGCGGCTTTCGAGCGGCTCCAGCACGCGGTCACGGCCCGCGAGCGTGCCCGGAGCCTCGCCCGCGAGCGCGTCGACGTCACCCTGCCAGGGCGAACCCATGCTATTGGGCGACTGCACCCCCTCACGCAGACGGCCCTGCGGGCCATCGAGATTCTTGAAGGCCTCGGCTTCATCGTGGCCGAAGGACCCGACGTCGAAACCGACTACAACAACTTCGAAGCGCTCAACATTCCCAAGGATCACCCCGCGCGGGAGCTGCAGGACACCTTCTACGTCGCCGACGACATTGTTCTGCGTACCCATACG
Source organism: uncultured bacterium (assembly GCA_965371325.1). GTDB lineage: Bacteria > JAUYMQ01 > JAUYMQ01 > JAUYMQ01 > JAUYMQ01 > CBDUXZ01. Next base: position 2,389 of record CBDUXZ010000407.1, read on the forward strand.
TCTCCTGTCCAAATCAGGACCATGAAGCGGATGAAGCCTCCCCTGCGTGTGATCGCGCCCGGCACGGCCTACCGCTGCGATGACGATGTGACTCACAGCCCGATGTTCCATCAGATCGAGGGGTT
>CBDUXZ010000408.1:0-2512 GCA_965371325.1 uncultured bacterium
GATCTGCGGCGGCGGTATTCTCACCTGCCGCTTCACCCACGCCTATCCCGACGGGCCGGCGCCCTACTACACAATCATCGCGCCGGGGCGGCCGGGCGAGCAGCTAGCTCAATGGGACGAGATCAAGGTGGCCGCCTCCGATGCCGTGGATCGCCTCGGCGGCGCCACGACCCACCACCACGCCGTCGGCCGCGATCACCAGCCCTGGTACCTGAAAGAGTGTCCCCCCCTCATCGCCGAAGCCCTTCGCGCGGCCAAGAAGCGCCTCGACCCGAAGGGCATTCTGAACCCCGGGGTGCTGTTCGACGTGCCGGCATAGCACGGCGCTGTGAAAGCGCGGCGGTTGAGGGGCCCTGCGGTTAAATGCGGTTAAATCTACGCTGCAAATCGTGGGGCTTTTTGCTAAAGTCGCCGCCCACGTGCGGCTGCGTAGCTCAGTGGTTAGAGCGAGGGTCTCATAATCCCTAGGTCGGTGGTTCGACTCCACCCGCAGCCACCATTCCGGCATCATTCCCAGGGGAGGGCAGGGAGGGGATGCTCTCCGCGCTCCCTTATCCGCCATGACACCCGTGGCAGTTTCCGACCACTATATAAAGACCTGAATACAGACGTGGGGGAGTCCGCGGCCTCCTCGGGGCCCCCTCCCTGTCATTGCGAGGAGCGCTAGCGACGAAGCAATCGCCTGGTTGAAAGGATTCCTTTTCCGGGGTGGATTGCCGCGTCGGGCCTTCGGCCCTCCTCGCAAAGACAGGGGAGTGCGGCTCGGCAGGAGCCTCGCCCTCCCGGGCACTTCTCGCAATGGCCATGCCGGACTTTGCTACACTGGCCGCATGTTGCTGGGACAGATCAAACGCGCGGTGGAGCGCTACAAGCTCCTGGAGCGGGGCGAGAGGGTTGTTGTCGGTGTTTCCGGCGGCCCTGACAGCATGGCGCTCCTGCACGCGCTCCGGGTGATGAGCCGGGAGACGGGCTGGAGAGTCCATGGGGCGCACCTCCACCACGGCCTGCGCGGCACGGCGGCGGATCGCGATCTCGCGCTGGTGAAGGCCTACGCCGAGGGTGAGGGAGTTCCGCTCACCATCGAGCGGTTGGCGCCCGAGAGCCTTGATGGCCCGGGCGTCGAAGCGCGCGGAAGGATGCTTCGCTACGCCTTCCTGCACCGCGTGGCCGAGAGGACCGGCGCCGAGCGTATCGCGACCGGCCACACGATGGACGATCAGGCGGAAACGGTGCTGCTCCGCCTTTTGCGGGGAAGCGGCACGCGGGGTCTCGCGGGTATTCAGCCCAGGCGGGACGATGGCGTTATCCGGCCCCTCCTCCTGGCAAGGCGAAGGTCGGTTATAGCGTTCCTTAAAGGCGCGGGTATTGCGTACGGGGAAGACGAGACGAACCGCGACGCCCGGTTTCTCAGAAACCGGGTCCGGCACGAGGTTCTTCCTCTTCTAAGAACGCTCTCCCCCCGCATCACCGAGCGGCTGGCGTCGATGGCCGACCGGCTTCGCGCGGATGAGGCGTACCTTGCGGCGGAGACGAACAGGGTGGGACGGGCCTGGCTTGATGAGGGCCATGCCACCGGGCCCCGCCGCATCGCCGGAGGGGAGCGCGAACAACTCTCGAAGCTTCCCGAGGCCCTCCGATCGCGGGTGCTCATGGCGCTTCTGGCCGATGCAGGCGCCGAGCCCGATCGGCTCGCTGATGCGATCGAATGCATAGAAGCGCATCTCGCGCCCGGCGCGACGCCCGGAACGGTGGATCTGGGCGGGAACCTGCGCGTTCGATGGGGCGCGCAGGGTGTCTTCGTGGAACGCGGCGCGCGCCGGGATACCGGCGATGCGGCCCAACCGCTCGCCGTTCCCGGAACCACAACCCTTCCGGACGGCCGCGCCATTCGCGCGACGATCCTTTCCGGGGCCGGTGAGCAGCGCGTGTCTCCCGAAACGCCGGTGGCCGGGGGAGCGGCCGGAAAGGCGCAGGCGCTTTTCGATCTGGCCGATCTGACGCTCCCGCTGGCGGTCCGAACACGCCTGCCGGGCGATCGCATGCGTCCCCGCGGCTTTGGTCACTGGCGCAAGCTGAAGGACGTGCTCATCGACGCCCGCGTCCCCCAGGCAGAGCGCGATCGGGTGCCGCTGGTTGTCATGGGTGAGGAAATTCTCTGGGCGGCCGGGGTGCGCGCATCGGAGCGAGGCCGGCCCGGCCCGGGTCCGGCGCGACGCCTTTTTCTGGAGCTCCTGGGCGAGGGGAGCGCCGGGGCTGGCATAGAGCCCGCCCGGGAGAAGTGACGGGTTCCGGCGGTTAATACGTGTTGAAGGCCCCCGGGGAGCGTGCTAACCTGACACGTTTACAGGGATTTCAGGCTTTCACGGGCTAAGTTACGGCCCGTGATGGGCCGATAACCCCTGCGGGGTTTGTGCGGGCATGCCTGTCCGGCGTGCAGCGCCAGGAGGACCACTTGACCCAGTTCTACAAGACACTCGTGCTCTGGACCGTGATCGTCGTGATGGCCCTGCTT
>CBDUXZ010000409.1:0-2502 GCA_965371325.1 uncultured bacterium
GGTGCTTCTGAGTCTCCTGACCTTCTTCCCGGCATTCCTTCGACTCCTTGAGTCCCGGCGCCCGGCAACGGTGCCCGCTATCGAGACCGGGCATGGAAAACTTCGCATACGGGGATGATCGGTCCCGCTTGACATGTCTTTACCCGCCCCTAGGATGGGGGATATAGTTAATTCCGCCCCGTCGGCGGAATGCTGGGAGTCTGCATGACCTCTTCCGGAAAGGCCGATGCCAGTCGTGTAAGCAATGATGGGGAGGGCAGGGACACGTTCTGGAACCGTCACGGCGACAATGTCATCCTTGCGCTGCTCTTCGTCTATGTGATCCTGCTCGGGATTGGCACGGTTGCGGAGCTGTTCGACATCAAGTCGATCCTCCAGTGGCCGATCTATCGTTGAGATGGCGCGGACACGGGCACGCGTGGTCGTCCATGGCCGGGTTCAGGGAGTATGGTTCCGCGGCAGCTTGAAATCGTTTGCCGCTTCGAAGAGTGTGAACGGCTGGGTGCGTAACAGGCTCGGTGGCACGGTTGAAGCCCTCTTGGAAGGGATTGAAGAAGATGTCCGCGCCGTCGTCGCGTGGTGCGGGAACGGGCCGCCGGGGGCGAGGGTGGATCGGGTCGAGGTGGAGTGGCTGCCCCACGAGGGCGAGTTCGACCGGATGACAATCGTCCCCTCCTTATAACTAATCGCTTGGCATCTCATCCAGGCTTTGCGAAGGGACGGCGCCCTGGAGGCGCTGTTTTGCTTATGACTCGTATTCGGATCAAAAGCCTTGCAATGGGGTCTGTTCTTTTTCTCGGAGCATTCACATTTATCTCTGCCTGTGCGTTGACCGTGGAGCAGGAGCGCCGGTTGGGCGCGGAGTTTTCACAGAAGATCGCCAGGGAAAAGCGCATCGTGCAGGATCCGGTAGTCGTCGGTTATCTGCGCGAAATGGGAAACCGTCTGGCTACCGCTGCCGGGCCTCAACCGTTCCCGTTTACTTTCAACGTTATCGTCGATCCCGGGATCAATGCGTTCGCCGGACCGGCAGGGTACGTCTATGTCAATACGGGTCTCCTCATGAAGGCCAGGAGCTCGGCGGAGGTGGCCGGCGTACTGTCGCATGAGATCAGCCACGTGACGCTTCGCCACGTATCCCAATCGGTTGCGCGCCAGCAACAGGCCGGCGGAATAGGGTCGATCGTTTCCACCGTTACCAACAAGCCCGCGCTGGGCAGCATTGCGGGTACGGGCATCTCAGTTTACAACCTCCAATTCGATCGCCGGGCTGAAGCGCAGGCCGACAGCAGTGGCCTGCGTATCATGCACCGTGCGGGCTACGACCCGCGGGGGATGGTCAGCATGTTCGAGCTCCTGCAGTCACAGGGGAGCGGAGGAAGGGGGGGATTCCTCAGTTCGCACCCGGGCACGCCGCAGCGTATTGGGGCGATGCAGGCCGAGATCGCGAAGCTGCCGCCCAGACACCGGCCTGCTTTCAGCGATGAAAAGCTTACTCGGGTGCAATCCCGGATACGCAGCTGGGGAATGGTGGCTCCGTGAAAGTTCTCTCTTCATCGGCAAAGAAGATCGCGAGAAACATCTGCGGCGGTCTTATGATTGCGCTTGGAATCATCGGGCTCGCCCTTCCCGTCCTTCAGGGTGTAGTCTTCATCGTCGCCGGTTTCGTCATGCTGGATTTTCAGAGAAAGGAACGGCTCATAAAGCGGGCGCGGGAGCATCCCCTCGGTCGCCGGCTGGAGGAGATGTGGGATCGCCTTGTGAGACGCGCCCGCTGACAAGGCTGAAGAGGCAACTCTTTTTACGGGAAGCCATGCCACCATGAAAGTCGTGATTGAATTCCTTCGCTGGCTGATTGCCTGGGCTCGCCTCGGTGTTGCCAGATTGCTTGGTCCCGTTCTGTCGCCCCGCAGGCTGGACGTGGTGAAACTCCGCATTGAGGGGAAGCTGGCCGAAGGGCTGGCGTCGCCGGCCTTTTTTGGATTCCGGTGGGAGCGACGGACGTACCTCCTGAACGTGCTTGAAATTCTCGAGCGGCTCTCGCGAGACTCCAGGGTTTCGGCCGTCGTGATTGAACCGAGCGGGCTCAAGGCGGGATGGGCCACGCTGCAGACGCTTCGGCGTTCGCTGGAGCGCCTTCGGGAGCATGGGAAGAAAGTAATCCTGTTCCTCGAAGAGGGGGACAACGGACTCACCTATCTCGCGTCCGCCGCCGATCGCGTCGTGATGGCTCCGGCCGGAATGCTTCAGCTCACCGGGCTCCGGGCCGAGGTTCTCTTTCTGCACGGCGTGCTCGAGCGGGCGCACGTTGAACCCGAATTCGTGCGTCTCGGCGAGTACAAATCGGCCGCGGAGCCGTTCACACGCACTTCCCTCTCACCCGCCGCCCGCGACGCGCTCGACTCAATTCTCGATGATCTTTACGATCAACTTGTATCTGGCATTGCGGAGGGCCGGGGCCTGGCGCCGGAGCAGATCAAGTCCCTGATAGATGCGGGCCCC
>CBDUXZ010000410.1:0-2491 GCA_965371325.1 uncultured bacterium
GATGTCGGAGGTCTTTTTCCGGAACCGTATCAGGCGCGAAAGAACGGGCAGGAGATGCGCAAGGGGGGAGCGGAGCTTCAACGCCGGCGAGAGGACGATGAGACCCGCCGTTTCCCGGCGGGCCGCGACGCGAATCGCGAGCGTGCCGCCCAAAGAGAGGCCACAGACAAACCGCACGTCCGTGTCCGCGCCCAGCTCGTCGAAGGCCGCAAGCGCGGCGGCCTCCCATTCTGGCCAGCGCGTTTTATCGAGATCCTCGGGGCTTGTTCCATGGCCCGGAAGCAGCGGGCAGAGTACCGATATCCCCGCAGCCGCCAGAGCGTCGCCAAGGCCGCGCATTTCGTAAGGCGTGCCTGTCAGTCCGTGCAGGAGAAGGCACCCCACGCGTCCACGACTGATTCGGAAAGGCCCGGCCGGGCCCGGGAGAGACATATTCGGCTTCCGCTCCGCAGGGGTATCCTTTATTCACCTTTCGCCGTTATCTGGCGAATAATAGCGGAAAGGCGGTCACCGATCATGTCCGCCTCGGGAGCGCTTGCCTTGTTCAGATACGCCGCGGGCGAGCAGGCCTTGAGCACTTTTCTCATATTTTCATCAGCTTTTCGAACCGAGAAGAAAATGATCGGCGTCGATGGGATGCCGAAGGCCCGCTCGATGGCGCGCGCAACGATACACGTGTGGATACCGTCAAGGATCGGCATTTCGATATCCAGAACAATGAATCCAGGCGGCTGGTGAGAAATAAGGGCCTGCGTAAACTCCACAACGAATTCACGGCCGTTCTGGCAGGCTTTAACGTGCCGTGCGAGGCCGCGATCCACAATAACATCCGAAAGAAGATCGCAGAGCATCTCGGAATCATCCACCACGAGAGCCCGTTCACTGGTTTCAACCGATGTGTTCCTCGTGTCGAGGACGAGGCCGCAGAAAACGCAACGCCGCTGAAGCGCGCCGTCGACCACCACGGCGTGAGTCTGGACGGATTCGCCGCAGCCCTGGCAATAGATGAAGCTGCTGTCGGAAAGGGTCATGGATCTACCTCCTACCGCGCGTCATGCCCTGCCGGGAAAAGGGCTGAGGGCAGACGCAACGGGGCACGCCTTTCTTATCGGCACAACCGGCCGACAGCTTTTTACAGAGTTCCAGGCCCGTATTGCCAGGGGAAAATTCTCTTTAATTGACAGGAAGTTTCGGAAATGCTCGAGAAAAGACGTCAGGGACCGGCGAGGGTTTCGCGTGCAGCCGCGATCGCGGCTGCCATCACGTCCTTGAGGGGGGCGCCGGCCGCCTCGGCACACCGTCGGCAATCCTCGTACTCCGGATGGAGCGTGCGAACCCTCTCCAGGTCCCCGGCGATCTTGACGTGAACGCGCCCGTAGGGCGTCTCGACCTCGATGGACCTGCGGGTGAGGAGGAGCCGCTCGGCGCGGGTGATGCGCACCCCGATGGCGCTCGACTCCCCGAAGATTATCTCCGCCAGGCGGGCGTGGCCGGCTTCCCGCCCGATTACCCGAAGAAGGGTGCCCGGCCTCCCCTTCTTCATCTGAAGGGCCGTCAACGAGACGTCGAGTGCCCCCGCAGCGGTTAGGCGATCAGCAAGATAGGCGTAGATCTCCGGATTGAGATCGTCGATGTTCGTCTCGATCACGCACACGCTGTCGGTATCGAATTGCGCTTCCGTCTCTCCAATGACGATCCGGAGAACGTTCGGAAGGCGTGTGGCGCGATCGTCTCCCGCTCCGTAACCCGTCCCCGTCACGCGCATCGCGGGAAAACCGCCTCTTTCATGGGCGAGCGCCGAGACGATAGCGGCACCCGTGGGGGTCACGGTCTCCACCTCGTCGGCAGCGGCATATACGGACATCCCCGACAAAAGCTCCAGGGTGGCCGGTGCCGGAAGGGGCAACTCTCCGTGTTGCGATCCGACGCTGCCCGGCCCGAGAGGCAATGGAGAGCAGTACACGCGCTCCACACCCAGGGCGTGTAGCCCCGCGCAGCTCCCCACAACATCGACGATGGCATCCACAGCGCCCACCTCATGAAAGGTCACCGTCTCCACGTCCACGCGATGCACCCGGGCCTCGGCCCCGGCGAGCCGCTTGAACACCTTTTGGCTCATCTCCTTGACTGCGACATCGAGGGGTGCCCTCTCGATCAGGGCGCGGATGTCTCGCCAGGCCCGGTGCCCGTGTTCTCCTGCCTCCCGCGGATTTACCTGAACGTGCGTTGCGCCGATCGCACCCCGGCGCACGTTCGATACCTCGAAGTCGAACTCCCGTACGCCGAGCTTTTCCACAGCCGCCAGGATTTGATCCGCGGTCAAACCAAGATCGATGAGGGCGCCCAGCACCATGTTCCCCGAAACGCCGCTGAAGCAATCGAACCAGGCCACACGCATGTCAGGACTTCCTGTTTATGAGTGATGCGGCGAAACCAGCGCCGAAACCGTTGTCGATGTTTACCACGGTGACGCCCGAAGCACAGCTGTTCA
>CBDUXZ010000411.1:0-2487 GCA_965371325.1 uncultured bacterium
TCAACGAGCCTACGGCCGCCGCGCTTGCCTACGGATACGGCCGCGACATAAGCAAGAAAGTGGCTGTGTATGATCTGGGCGGGGGCACCTTCGATATTTCAATTCTTCAGATCGGTGAGGACATATTCGAGGTTCTTGCCACGGCAGGCGACACCTTTCTTGGCGGGGACGATTTCGACGATCGACTCCTCGATCTTCTCGCTGACGGTTTCGTCGCCGAGCACGGCGTCAATCTTCGCCGCGATGTCGTCGCCCTTCAGAAACTCAAGTCGGCCGCGGAAAAGGCCAAGATCACACTGAGCACGTCGGACGTCGCCAGGATCAAAATCCCCGATCTCGTTGATATCGAGGGAGAAAAAAAGGAGATCGTGCGCACGATTACGCGATCGGACTTCGCCCGGATAACGGAAGATCTGGTCAAACGCACGATCAAGGTATGCGAAGAAACTATTCAGGCCGCGGGACTGCTCGCAGCGGACCTCGACGCCGTGATCCTGGTAGGAGGTCCTACGCGGTTGCCCATTATCCGCGAGGCGGTGAAGCAATTTTTCGAAAAAGAACCTCAGTGCCACCTGGATCCCGAAGAGGTCGTCGCGACCGGTGCATCGATCCACGCAGCATCGTTACTCGAAACGGCGCAGCAGACCTTTCTGCTCGACGTAACTCCCCTCTCCCTCAAGCTCGGCATCTCCGGGGGGCTCACGGAAACCATTATCGACCGGAACACGCCCATTCCAATCGAGCAGACACGCACTTTCACCACGCTTCGCGACAACCAGCAGGAAGTGACGATCCGCATCTACCAGGGAGAGGAACGACTTGCCGAAGGCAACGAACTGCTCGGTGAGTTCGAATTCCTGGGGCTGCGGCCGGCGACGCGGGGAGAGGTAAAAATCGAGGTTACCTTCGAGATTAGTTCGGAAGGAATCGTCAGCGTCACGGCGTCCGATCCCGACACAGGATTGAGCCGGGCGACCACTATCCGTCTCTCCAGCGGTCTGACGGAAGATGAGATTCAGCGCGCTGCCAGGAGTCAGGCCGCCCGGCCCCCGGGCGGGGAAACCGCACCCGCACCTGTTCCGTTGCCAAAGCCCGATCCCGCTCCCCCCGAGAAAGAACCGCAGGCCACACCCAAGCCGGCCGCACCCGAGCCGGATCCGGCACCGTCTGAAGCTGTCACGCAGGACGTCGAAGAGGTCGATTTCGAGCCGCTGGCTCCGGATGAGGAGCTCACCTCCCCGATCAACGAACTCGATCTCCTGGAAGGCATCGAACCGGGGGCAGAGGAAAGCGACGAGAAAGACGAGGAGGAAGACGTCTGATGGCCGGCCGGGCAACGCCGCGAGGAGGGGATCAGCAGGTCCCTTCGGATCTTGCCAGTCCCGTCGAGATTCACACCCTGGCCCGCATGCTTGACGAGCTCAATTATTACGAGATTTTGAAGATCGAACGAGGTGCCGCTCTCGGCCGGATCAGAAGCGGCTATCACACGCAGTCGCGCATTTTTCATCCCGACCGCTACCTTCGCTGTCGTGACGACGATCTTCGCAGCGCCGTCAACACCATCGCCAAACGTATCAAAGAGTCCTACGCCGTGCTGCGCCATCCGGTCAAGCGAACCCAGTACAACCAGGTCCTGGGACGCGACGAGAGCGCCCAGGGACTCCGGTTCACGCAGAAGACCGCCCAAACGGCGCAGCGGGTCCGAGAAGAGGAGGTCGGGAAGACGCCCAAGGGGAGAGAGTTTTTCCAAATGGCCCAAGAGGAGAGGAAAAAGGGGAATATCGAGGCTGCTGTTCGTAATATCAAGATGGCGCTTGCCTACGAATCCGACAACGCCTGCTTTCTCGCCTTTCAGGGGGACCTTCAAAAATCGCAAAGGGGACTCAAGGCATCCTGATATCTTCTTGACCTGTACCGGGTCATGGGGTAATTGTTCAGTCTCATGACACCGTTCTGTTTCATTCCACGACGCCAAATCACGCCGACTCCCGAGATCAAGCCGCGGCGCTTTCCGGTGGATAGAATGCTGCGTTCCGCCGTCGGAGTTTCCCTCGGCCTGTGCCTGGCCACGGTGGTCATTCTTGCGGCGAGCGCGGAGGAGGCGCGATCCGCACCGACCCGCCGATCTTTCGACATAGATGCGCCGATCGGAATGCTGCTGGAGATCAGTTCGGGCAGGGTGCTCTTCGAGAAGGGGATCGACACCCCCCATCCCCCCGCCAGTATCGTAAAGATCATGACGATGCTTCTCTTGATGGAGGCGATTAAATCAGAGGGAATCAGTCTGGATGACGTCATCGTGGTGAGTGCGCGCGCATCCAAGATTGGCGGCTCTCAGGCTTATCTGGCCGAAAGCGAAGAGATGAGCGTCGACGATCTTCTTAAGGCCATCGCGATTCACTCCGCCAATGACGCCTGCGTTGCGCTGGGGGAGTTCCTGGCAGGCGACGTTCAGGCTTTTGTGGACCGCATGAATGACAGGGC
>CBDUXZ010000412.1:0-2485 GCA_965371325.1 uncultured bacterium
ACATGGTCTGATAGCAGCGGCTTCAGCACGGGAGGGCGAACCTCCCGGTGAGCCGGGCGACAGATCAAGTCCCGGCTCCGCAGGAGCCTCGCCCTCCCTTCCGATAGGAAGCGCGGGCGACGACCAGCTCAGTCGGCCGTCGTGTACTGCAGGAAGGAATTTACGGCGCTCACCCAGGCGGCCGGTTTCTCCTCGTGCACGAAGAGCCCGGCGCCGGAAATCATGTCGAAGCGCGTCGGCTCCGGGAGCATGTCTCGCAACCGCCATCCCTGCTCGAGGGGAAAAATCTTGTCATCTTCCCCCCAGATAAGGTACTTCGGCATCTTCAGCTCGCCATACCTCCCCTCGCAGGCATCGACATCGGCAAAGTCGAAATCAAGAAGAAACTTTCGGACCGCTCGGAGCGACGCATCCGAACGGGCATTCGGGGCTACCATCGTTCGGTAGAATTCGTCGAAGTCGAAAGTCTTGAGGTTCGCGAAGCATAGCCCGAAACCCAGCTTGCTCTTCGCTATCGCCTTGCTCGTCATGTTCATACGAACGATTCCCAGGGAGCCCGGCAGTCGAATGAGCCGCTGCAGAAACGTCACGAAGAATGCCCTGTGCCCGGGCACCTCGGTGTTCGCCAGAACAAGCCGCGAGACACGATCGGGAATGGCGACGGCAAGGTTCCGGGCAACGGAGCCGCCGGAGTCGTGACCGATGATGGTCGCCTTCTCGATCCCGAGGGCGTCCATGAACCCTTCGACGAGCTTGGCCTGTGTGCCGAGGCTGTGGTCGCGCGCGGGATCGCAGGTGCTTTCGCCGGCGCCGAGGAGATCCGGCGCGATGCACCGCCGCTCACCCGAAAGACCGGGCACGACCTTTCGCCAGGTCAGTGAAGAGAGCGGCCAGCCATGAATGAAAACGATCGGCTCTCCGCTCCCCTCCTCGCGATAGGCAATCTCGACGTCCCCAACCTTCACCTTCTTGATCGCGTCAAAGCTCATGGCGGCGGCTCTCCCTGGTGGCCGGTCACGGTTTCTGGTGCTCGCGCGGTGCCCGAAGGTCTCCCGACGCGATGCGGCTCAATGGCCTCTGCGGATTATAGCGGAAAGGACGGGTGACAAAGAGCTACTACATGCGGGCTGGCAAGCCTCTAACGCATAAGGGGTTTTCCGCCCTCGCCAAGGGCGCAATGGGGAGGGCGAGCCGAGCGGCAGATCAAGTCCCGGCGCAGCAGGAGCTTCGCCCTCCCCGGGGGACCCCGGGTGCAGCAAGGCGTGCATGGGGCCCGCGCCGGAAGAGAATGCTTGCTTCGGGCCTGGGGATCGCTATTCTCCACCTTACGCTGAATGATTCACCCCCCGGCTGGTCTGTCGGCGTGGCGCGTGGCGCTTCTTCCCGGGGCCGCTGCGCTTCTGACATTCGGGAACGGAGGGGTTTTCATGCTGAGCAGAACGAAATTCAGACTCCCGGCGATCGCGTTTGCGTTCCTTCTCGTGGCGCCTCTGGCGGCCTGTGAGAGCACTGACGGCGTGGGCGTTCTGGGCCAACCCGGCTGGGGAAAGACGGAGACGGGCGCCGTTGTCGGAGGCGCCGCGGGCGCGGCCACAGGCGCGGTGATCGGCCACCAGAGCGACAACAAGGGCAAGGGCGCCCTCATCGGCGGCGCGGCAGGCGCGTTGATCGGGGGCGCGGTCGGCCGTGAGATGGAAAAGAGGGATGTGGAAGAACAACAGCAGCAACAGTACGAGCAGACGGCGCCGCCGGGTTACTGAGCGACGGCCAGGCTGACAAGAAACCCCCGCGCTTCAAACCGCGGGGGTTTTTCTTGGGGCCAAGCGTGACTCGTTGACTTATTCGCCCGGCGGACGCCACGCGAGGTTCCCATACAAGGCCTCGACGCGCGCCCGCTACGCAAACCGGCGTGGGCGCACTTGCGATTTATCCCCCGCTTTCTATACCTTGCTGACCCACCTTGCCGATTCACTCCCCCTGAGAGGCCCCATGCCCAGGTCCCGAGTCCTTCCGACGGCTATGGTGCTGGCGCTTGTCGCGACGCTGGCGCCCACGGGGTGCGTCACCTTCGATCTGCGCGAGGCAACCGAGCCCTACATCGGAAGAACCCTACCCGACGCCCCCACCATTGCCATTGCCGAAGCCACGGACAGGCGCGATGAGCCGAAGCGCTTCGGCCGCGTCGGCTGGAATGTTTTCAGCTTTTCCGGGGGAGCCGGGCAGAAGTTTCGTAACGCGCTCATGAGCGCCCTGGCGGCTCACGGCTACAACGTCCGCTTCGTGGGCTACAAAAATGTCCTCAGCTATGAAGAGACGGCGCGCACGGTCGAGGAGACCGACGCGGACGTACTCCTCACCGCCGCCGTGCTCGAGCTCCGGGTCTACTCCACCGATCCTTTTTTCGATCCGGCCGATATCGATCTCATCGCACAGGTGAGCCTGCTCGACCGCGACGGCCGGACGGTTTACACGCGGCACATCCATG
>CBDUXZ010000413.1:0-2481 GCA_965371325.1 uncultured bacterium
CGGAACCCGTTTGATGAGCGACTGGATGCGGCGGAGCAGTTCGGCCTTCTCCTTGGGCTTCAGCGTATCAAGGCCGTGCCGGATGGTGAGTCCGGCCATCCGGGCCACGTCGAGATCCGGGTCGGAGAGAAACTCCAGAAGCGCCGGGGCCGATCGGCGGCCCCCGGCCCGGGCGATGATGCCGATAATCGAACGGCGACGGCGGACCGTACTCGCGGAATCCTTGAGGGCCACCCGGCGGAGCGGGGCGACCACCTGGGGCCCGAACCCCGCCATCGTGTCTTCGGTCCGCCGTCGCAGATCCTCGTCCTCCTCCAGAAGCGGAACGAGGGAGCGTATCGTCGCCACCGACTTGATCCCTTCGAGCGCGCGCAGCGCCGTCCACTGCGCATCCCGATCGCCCGAGGCGGCCATCTTCCCCAGGGTTCGCAAGACCCTGGCATCCGTGATCTCGAGCTCTCCGATCACGATCGCGGCCGCCTTCCGTCGCTCGGGGTCGTCGCTCTTCAGCATCGCAAGAAGCTGTTTTGTGACGGGTCTCATCCGTATTGTTCCCCCTCGGCTCTCCGGGCGTGCGGTCCGGCGCGCTTCACCCGGGAAGGCCGGGAGTCCCGCAGTTGGGACATTGCATTCACAAAAGGGTGGCGGATTATAGCATTTGAGGCGCGGGCCGAGGTGTGGGGCGGGGACCCCGCGCTGCTCTACGACGGCGGTGCGCGGGGGACCCGAGTTGCTTCTTGACAGATTAAAGGCCCTTTTGGTAAAAGAATCCCTACCTGCGGCTTCTCCGAATGAAGGAAGGCCGTGCCCCATCAGGAGGGGCATCGTCCGGAACGCTCGCGATAGCAAGGCGCTCGGACAGTCTCTCTTGGCGCAATTCTTCCCCCCACTCCGGCAGCAAACAAGCCCTCGCACGGGCGCCGGGCAGCACACCCGTGTCAAGGCGTAAGTTTTCTGGAGGCCATGTATCCATGTGGAAAAACAAGAAGGAAGATGAGTCCGAACCGGCAACGAGGCAGGAGGACGTGACGCCCGCAAGCAGCTTTGGGGATCGAATCTCGTCAAGCCCGTCTCCGAAAACCCGTCCGACCGGAGGTGCCAACGCCATGAGCGGGACCGTTCATATCGGCAAATCGGTGTGCATGAAGGGTGAGATCACAGGCGATGAAGATCTCACGATCGAAGGGAAGGTCGAAGGTAAGATCGAGCTCAAGAACCACGATCTCGTAATCGGGTCGAGCGCTCAGATCAGGGCCGAGGTCACGGCCAAGAACGTGGAAATCATCGGCAGCGTCGTTGGAAACGTCATTGCCAGTGAGCGCGTCGAGATTCGCGAGGTCGGTTCTCTTGAGGGCGACATCGTCGCTCCGCGCGTGAACATCGTCGACGGGGCCCACTTCAAGGGTTCCGTGGACATGGCCAAGCCGACCGCCACCACCGAGAAGCCCTACTCCAAGGGAGAGTCAAAGATCTCCTTTGGCACTTCCGCGACGGAAGGCACTGCCTAAATCGTTCGGCGTCAGGCGACCTCTTTCGAGTCCGGGTCCCCGCGGTTGCGGCAAGTTGATTTCTGCGCGCCCATCGGGCGCGCGAGCTGCGGGGGATCCGGCGCGAAGGAGGTTTTTCTTTTTCAATGCTCTGGCGAAAGACACCACACGCAGCCGGTCTTTCGGAACCCCATAGTGGGGAGAGGGGAGGGGTCGTTCATCCCTCCAAGGCCCTGCGAATTTTCATCTCCGAGATCCGCGACCGACCCTCCCCCCACCTCCTCGATACAGGCCAGGTTATAGGCACGAACATCGAATACTTTGCGGGGATGGGCTGCAAGGTTTTCGTCCACGACGTGATCGCCGAGCGTTGCTCGGATCTCGATAAGCCGGAGCCCGTCAAGCGCCTGGTTCCGGGCACCCGCTGGACGGGCCTGCCTTTCGAGGACGAGCAGTTCGACGGTGTGCTGGCCTGGGATTTGCTCGACTTCTTTCACAGGGGCGAGGTTCCCGCGGTGATCGCCGAGCTCTTCCGGGTCCTCAAGAAAGAGGGGCTCCAGTTCGGCCTTTTTTGCAGCGAACGGGCCGACCGGGTGGAGGAGTCCCAGCGCTACCGCATCGCGGATACCGGAATGCTCGAACACGAGCCCCTGGAAAAAACTCACGGCGAGAAGCTCTTCGTCACGCGCCTGCGGAACCGGGACATCCTTGACGCTTATGTCCCCCACCGGGTTCTCCACTTCATCATGCTGAAGAACCGCATGCGGGAGATTGTCGTCCGGAAGTAAACCCAGCCGCTGATCCGTGGCCCACCTGTCCGCCTTAAACTGTCTCTGCTAGAATGTCCTTCCTGAGATCTCCCGGCGCATGCAGCGTGCACGCTGCCTTCCTGTAACCTGTTACGACACCAATTTGAAGGAGAAGATCGATGGCCATCAACACGGCCCTGGTGGGGAAGACCTACGGGCCCACGGAGTACAAGTACACCAGCAAG
>CBDUXZ010000414.1:0-2473 GCA_965371325.1 uncultured bacterium
TCGTACTTCGGCGCGCGCTTCTCCTTGAAGGCGCGGGGGCCTTCGCGCGCGTCGCGGGAGGCAAAGACGGGCATCGCCAGCTCGAGCTCGTGCGCCAGGGCGTCCTTGACGCCAAGGCCCATGTTCTCGATCACCGCCTGCTTGATGGCTTTTACAGCGAGTGGCCCGTTCGAGGAGATCTTCTGCGCGATCTCCTCCGCCTTGCCCAATAGCTGATCCGCAGGCACCACGTAATTCACAAATCCCATCTCGAGGGCGGTCTTCGCATCGAAACGGTTTCCCGTCAGCAGGTACTCCATCGCCTTGGCGTAGGGAAGCTGCTTGGGAAGCCGGACAGAGGATCCGCCCATCGGAAAGATCGCCCAGGTCACTTCCGGCACGCCGAAGCTGGCCTTCTCTGACGCGATGCGAATGTCGGTGGCTTGAACCAGCTCGCAGCCGCCGGCAAGCGCGTAGCCGTTCACCGCCGAGATGACCGGCTTCCAGCACTCAAAATCACGAAGAAGCGCCTTCTGCGGAAGCGACGGGTCGTTCTGGAGGGCCTTGTCGGCGTCGGTCTCCGGCTCGCGCGCGCCGGTGATGAGGGGAATGAGCTTGCCGAGATCGGCGCCCGAGCAGAAGGTGTCACCGGTCCCGGTCACGATGGCCACGCGCATCTCATCATCGTCGCGGAAGTCCACCCAGGCCTCGGCCAGGGCCACTACCGTTTCCGGGTCGAGGGCATTCTTCGCCTCCGGCCGGTTAATCCGAACGTGGGCAATATGATCCTTTTTCTCGTAAACGACGGTCATGAGTACCTCTTTGCGGGAGAGGGGAGATTTTCGCCGGGCCCTCCCGGCGAGCTGGGGCAATAGCGGAGCAATTATAGCCGAAGCCCGGCGCCGCGCGCCAACGGCCCGGTGAAGAGCATTCACCCGCGCCTTCCGGTGCGTTATAATATTTTCCGGCACCTCGGCCTGCGATCGCCGGCTCCAACCGCAGCCCGGGGCCTATCCGGCGGCAGCACGCTACCCTCACCGAAAAACAAATGAGCCAGATGAAAAAGATGAACAACGCATCCGACAGCTCCAACGAGGCAGCCGCCCCAGAAAATCGCCGGCCTGCGGATCCCTGGACGACCATGCTCACTAAATTCAACCGCATCGCATGGTGGTTCGGGAAAAAGGTCTCTGCCCACCTCTCTCTTCATCCTGATGTTGTCGAGCTGATCCGGAAACGGGCGCGCGAGGGGACCGTCGTTTACGTCATGCGCTATCCCTCTCTCATCGACTCGCTTCTCCTAAACATGGTGCTTCTGCGGGAGGACCTGCCCCTCGCCAGGATCTCGAACGGCAGGTCGAGCAGTTTACTCCGACCGCTTAGGGAACAGCTCGCGGTTCTGCTGGGCCGCCTCATCCCCTTCCACCGCAAGTCGCGTCTTGGCAGCGATCCAGACTCCCACTGGCAGCGTTTCGTCGCGCTCGCAGAGGCCGGCGATCCCATTCTGCTCTTTCTTCGCGGCGCAAAGCTCGGGTTTTACGTGAATCGGTCCGATGCGGTGGAGGCCCGGGAGAGCGAGAAGGATTACCTTGCCGAGCTGGTCCGGATGCAATGGACCGCTAAACAGCGGGTCTTTTTCGTTCCCATTGCGGTTTTCTGGCGGACTGGCCCGCGGTATCAATCGAACCGGACGGCGCTCTCATCGATTTTCTACGGCCTGAAGGAGCGGCCTGGGGATCCCAAGAAGTTTGTAGCGTTCCTTCTGAACTACCACAACCTTCTGGTCAGGTTCGGAAAGCCGATCGACCTGAAGTCGTTCATCGAGGAGCGCGCTTCACAGGCACAGGGCGCCATCGTGAAGAGGCTCCGGCGGGCGCTTCAGCTCTTCCTCTACCGCGAGGAGAAGAGCGTTCACGGCCCCATTCTCAAGCCTCGGAAGCAGATCCGCGACATCGTGGTGAGCGATCCCGAAACACAGGCCATGATCGATCGCGTGGCGGACGCCACCGGCGAAGACGTCGAAAAGATCCGCAAGAGGGCGGCGAAATATTTCATCGAGATCTCGGCAAACTTCCGCGGCACCTTCATCGCGTTCCTCGACGCCATCTTCGTCTGGGTTTTTCGGCGCACCTTCGGTGGCCTGGAGATTACCGGGCTGGAAACCGTCGAGGAGTATGGAAAGCGGAGCCCCCTCGTTCTCATGCCGTGCCACCGCAGCCATTTCGACTATCTGATTATTTCGAGTCTTTTCTACCATTCACATCTGTCACCGCCGCACGTCGCGGCGGGCATAAACCTCTCCTTCTGGCCGATGGGGCCGTTGTTCCGTGGCGCGGGCGCCTACTTCCTAAGGCGCAGTTTCGGCGACAACGAGCTCTACAAAATGGTGTTCCACAAGTACATCCACTTCCTGATCAAGGAAGGGTATACGCAGGAAATCTTCATCGAAGGGGGCCGCTCCCGGACGGGCAAGCTGCTCAACCCGCGGCTCGGG
>CBDUXZ010000415.1:0-2468 GCA_965371325.1 uncultured bacterium
CCGCCGCGCGCGGGGTGCCATGCTCTTTGTGACCCTCGAGCCGTGCAACCACGCGGGTCTCACCCCCCCCTGTACCGATGCTGTCATTGCCAGCGGCATCGCGCGGGTCGTCATCGGGATGAATGATCCGAACCCGCGGGTGCGGGGCGGCGGCGCCCGGAAGCTTCGCGCGGCGGGCATCGAGGTAATCCGGGGGACTCTCGGGCCAGAATGCCGCTTGCTCAACGCCCCCTTCGTGAGGCATGCGGAAACGGGGCTTCCGCTGGTCACGTTGAAGATGGCGATGAGCCTGGATGGCAAGGTCACCTCCGGCTCGGGGCGGCGGGAGCCCATATCGGGGCCCGAGGCGGCGCGGTTTGTCCACGGGCTTCGCCACGCGGCGGACGCCATTCTCGTCGGGGTGAGGACGGTCCTGGTGGACGATCCGTTGCTGACGACGCGGCGGACGGGGGCGCGGGGCCGGCCGGCGCCGGGAAAGGATCCCCTCCGCGTGATCCTGGACTCGAGGCTTCGAACGCCTCCCGAAGCGCGGCTGTTGCATTCGGGATCGCCCGCCGGCACGGTCATTGTGACTACGCGCGGCGCTCCGCGGGGGCGGGAGATGCGGTTGCGCAAGGCCGGCGCCGAGGTCTGGCGCCTCCCGGTGCGCGGGAAGGGCGTGAGTCTCCGTCGGACGCTCCGCGCCCTGGGCGATCGCGGCGTTCAATCGCTCCTGATCGAGGGAGGGCCCTCCGTGGCGTCCTCCGCTCTCGCGGAGAAGGCGGCGGATCGCCTCATCCTCGTTATTGCGCCGCGGTTCATCGGCGGCGACGGGACGCCCGGACTACTCGCCCGGACCCTGGAGAAGCGGTTTGCGCTCGAACGGCTACGGCTGGATCGGCTGGGGGAAGACATCCTGCTCCGGGCCGAGCTCGTAACAGGCAGCCGCTAGGGCGGCGCGTTTCGCTGCTGAGAGGTTTCGTGTTTACAGGGATCATTCAAATGCGGGGAGAGGTAAGCGCCATCGCGCGATCACGGGGCGCCCGGCGGCTCACCATCAGGGCGAAGCTTCCGAGGCTCGCGCTCGGGGAGAGCATTGCGGTGAACGGCGTCTGCCTCACGGTTGTCCAAAAAAAGCGCGGGGGATTCCAGGCCGATGTCACCCTCGAGTCCCTCAGGCGGACCTCTCTTGATGCGCTCCGGGTCGGCTCGCGCGTAAACCTCGAACGGGCGATGAGGCCCTCCGATCGCCTCGGGGGGCACATCGTGCAGGGGCACGTGGACGCGGTGGGGCGCCTCGTCAGGATTGAAGCCGAGGGGAACGGGTGGATCTACACCTTTGCAGCGCCCGCCGCGGTCGCTCGCTATCTTGTGGAGAAGGGATCGGTCACGGTCGACGGGATCAGCCTGACGGTGGCGGCCGTGCGGGGCCGGCGTTTCCAGGTGGCGGTGATACCGCACACGGCCGCTGAAACAACGCTGGGAGAGCGGGCCCCGGGCGAGAGGGTCAATCTGGAGGCGGACGTCGTGGCCAAGTACGTCGAGAAGATGCTTGGTGCGAATTTAAAAACCAGGCGGCGGAGCGCTGGGGCGGCACGGCCCAGACGCGCCGCGAAGGGAAAGAGGCGTTAAATGGCCGCTCTTTCCATCAGCGTTCTGGAAGGCTCCACGAGCGCGCGGGGATTGCGGATAGCGATCATCGTGAGCCGGTTCAACGAAAGCGTATCCAACCGCCTTCTGGAGGGCGCCATCGAGGCACTCACTCGCAACGGTGCTACGGAAGATCACGTGGTGGTCTGCAAGGTGCCCGGCGCCTGGGAGCTCCCCATCATCGCCAGGCGACTCGCCGCGACCGGACGCTACGATGCGATCGTCGCGCTGGGTTGCGTCGTGCGCGGCGGTACGCCTCACTTCGATTATGTTGCGTCTGCGGCAACAGAAGGTCTCGCCCGGGTGATGCTGGATCACGAAATCGCGCTGGCGCTGGGAGTGCTCACCTGCGATAACATGGAGCAGGCAATGGCCCGCGCCGGCGGGGACCAGGGGAACAAGGGAGCCGAGGCCGCAATGAGCGCCGTGGAGATGGCCAATCTCCTGAAGAAGGCTGGTAAGGCAGGCTAGATGGGGAAGCGTCGCATGGGCCGGGAGTTTGCGGTCCAGGTGCTCTACGGCATCGATGTTTCCGGCGAAGAGCCGGAAGGGGCTATCGCTCGGCACCGCGCAAGCTTCGATGTCGATTCCGAGGCGGCCGGATTTGCCCGATCGCTGATCCATGGCGTCGTGGAGAACCGTGAAGCGCTCGACTCGCGGATCGCCGGGGCCTCGGAAAATTGGCGGCTCGATCGCATGTCGGTGGTCGACCGGAATATTCTTCGGGTAGCTCTCTACGAGATGACCTACACTCCCGAGGTGCCCCCGGTCGTTGCCATCAACGAGGCGATCGAGATCGCGAAGGCCTACGGAACAGAAGCATCCCCCCCGTTCATCAA
>CBDUXZ010000416.1:0-2464 GCA_965371325.1 uncultured bacterium
CGCTTGAACTCCCGCGTGTTGGTGCAATCAGGATATCCCTCACAGGCCAGGAACTCGCCGTTCTTTCCCCACTTTATCAGCATATCCTTCTTGCAACGCTCGCAGGAGAGGCCGGACTTGATGACCTCCGTCTTCACGTCGCGCATCTCTATCTTGGCCTTCGCCACGCGCTCGCTGAAGTCGGCCCAAAACCGCCGCAGCGTTTCCACCCAGTCCCCGCGTCCTTCTTCGATTTCGTCGAGACTCTCTTCCATCCCGGCCGGGAACGCCACGTCCATGACCCGCGGGAAATTCGTAACAAGAAGCTCGGTAACCAGGTTGCCCAGCTCGGTCGGGCTGAAACGACCCTCACCCTTGACCACGTAGTGCTTGTCCACGATCACCGAGAGGATGGACGCGTAGGTCGAGGGGCGGCCAATGCCGTCCTGCTCGAGTTCCTTCACCAGCGTCGCCTCGTTGAAGCGGGGTGGCGGCTTCGTAAAATGCTGCTCCGGCAGGAGATCGAGAAGCGTCAGCGACTCCCCCTCCCCCATCGCGGGGAGCAATCCCTCGAGCGCGAGTCCCTCACGAGATTCCCGCTCGCGGGCCGCGCCGTTCCCCTCATCCTCGTCCGTTCCCTCGAGATAGAGGGTCATGAATCCGGGGAACTTCAGCACCGAGCCCGTTGCGCGCAGGAGGTTGCTCCCGCTGGCGACGTCCACGGTTACAGCGTCGTAAACTGCGGGCTTCATCTGACTGGCCACAAACCGTTTCCATATGAGCTCGTACAGCGCCAGCTCGTCCGGGGCCAGGAATGGGCGCATCCGATCGGGATCGTGATCGACGAGCGTAGGACGGACGGCTTCGTGAGCGTCCTGGGCCGACTTCTTTGTCTTGTAGAGAACAGGCTTCGCCGGGAGGTGATCAGCCCCATAGCGATCCCCGATGACGCTCCGCACTTCCTTCAGCGCATCGTTCGACACGCGAACCGAGTCAGTGCGCATATAAGTGATGAGCCCGACGGGGCCCTCCTGCCCCAGCTCAACTCCTTCGTAAAGCTTCTGGGCAAGGCGCATCGTGCGCTTCGCCGTAAATCTCAGTTTACGCGACGCCTCCATCTGGAGCGTGCTCGTCGTGAAGGGCGCGGCCGGGTTCCTCCTGCGATCCTTCCGAACAATGCGCTTGACGGTAAACGAGTTGTTGCGCAACTCGGCCACGAGGGCGTCGGCGTGGGCCTGATCCGGAATAGACGGTTTCTTCCCGTCAACCTTGATGAGACGCGCCAGGAACTCGGAGCCTGACTCCGGTCGAAGCTTCGCATCGATGCTCCAGTACTCCTCGGCCTTGAAGGCGAGAATCTCTCGTTCGCGTTCGACGATCAGGCGGACCGCCACCGATTGGACGCGTCCTGCGGAGAGCCCCCGCCTGACCTTCTTCCAGAGAATGGGGCTTATCTGGTACCCCACCAGCCGGTCGAGCACGCGGCGGGCCTGCTGGGCCTGGTAGAGGTTCTCGTTCAGGGGAAGCGGATTTGCGAGCGCCTCCCTGACCGCCGGTTTCGTAATCTCGTTGAAGAGGACGCGTTGAATATTCGCGCCGGTGGACTTGAGCTCCTCGGCGATATGCCAGGCGATGGCCTCGCCCTCCCGATCCGGGTCGGGGGCGAGGAAGATATTCTCCCGCCCCTGGGCGGCCTTCTTGAGCTTCGTGATGACTTTGGATTTCCCCTCGATGATCTGGTACTCGGGGGCGAAATTCCTCTCGATATCAACACCGAGGGTGCTCTTGGGGAGATCCTTCACGTGGCCGACCGAGGCTTCGACCCTGAAACCCCTGCCGAGGTATTTCTTGATGGTGCGGGCCTTCGCGGGCGACTCCACGATAACCAGCGAGCCCGAGCGGGCGCGCGTAGCGGGCCCCTTGGGTGTTCGCCGCGGCGTACCCTTCTTTTTTGCCGGTTTTTTTACCGGCTTGGCGGCTGCTGCGCTGCGCTTGGTCCCTGGCATGTCGTCCCAGGCCCTTCTCTGAAGATGTGGCAGGCCCCCCGAAATCGCGGGGCCAGGAAGCTCGCTAAGATAACGGCGGTCATGTGCTTGTCAAATCGGACCGACCGGCGGCGCGCCTTGCGCGTGGCCGAATATGCCGGAATGACTCAGAAATCATGAAAATAGGCCCCGATGTGACAAATGCCCCCGACCGAGGGGTTCAACCCCGCGAAAACCGCATGCCGGGGTGCCGCCGCACCTGCCCGCCCATTTCGAGGGCAAGGAGAAGCGTGGCAGCTTTTCCCACGGAAACCCCGGCGAGGGCCGCGATCGTGTCGATGTCGATGCGATCGACACCAAAACGTGAGAGCAGGTTCCTCTCTTCTTCGGTCAGTCCCGCGACGGCTTGAATCCCGCACGCGCGAGCCGCCGGCCGCGAGGGCTCCCTCGGCCACCATGGGAGGAGATCCGCCAGAATCTCCGAGGGCTCTTCCACAAGA
>CBDUXZ010000417.1:0-2455 GCA_965371325.1 uncultured bacterium
AATAGACACCGTACGAATCATTCGACCTCCAAGATTTCGACCTGCAGCCGCCCGAGATAGGGCGTCAACTTCGGCCAGCTCTCGATGCTCCCTTCGAGCAGCTTGATGTGCGTCGCGTCGGCGATCTCCTGCCCCAGCGTCGGGTCCATCGGGACCCAGTGCCCGACGAAGACCTCCGGCCACGCGTGGTAATAGAAGCCGTTGAGCTCGTCGCTCCAGACCACGCCGATCGCGATACGCGTCGGGACGCCCGCCGTGCGGGACATCGCAGCGAAGAGGACCGTGTGCTCATTGCAGTCGCCCTCGCGCGTCTCGAGCACATCGAGCGCGGACGGAAAACTGAGCACCGGGATCTTCACGATGTTTGAATAGACCCAGTCGTAAATCCGACGGCTCTTCTCCCAGGGATCCTCGGCTGTTCCGACCACACCCGAGGTGTGCGACACGATCCGCGCGTTGTCCACCTGAATGAACGGGTCCCCCGCCAAAAACGGCGCGTGCGCCGAGCTTTTCCCCAACTCGACCGGCCCATCCGGCGCGCCGGGCGCCTCGATCAGATATTCGCTCTCCCCCAGGTGTTTCTGGATTGTTCCAGAGGGTATTTCGCTGGTTTCAGGGAGCTTCGTGAGGCGAAACCGCATGCTACGGGCGCCTCGAAAGGGCCTGGGCCCCGTCGGGCGTATCGCCACCTGGTCGAGAATTTCACTCACCTCGCCCTGTTCCAGCTCCGCGAGGGCCTCCTCCTGTGAGATGCGGCGCAGCGCGAAGCCGACGGGCGTCTCGACGCGCATGATTTCTTCATCAAGGGTGACCCACGTCTTGGTGGTCATGCCGGCCAGCGAAGTGGTCAAAATCTTTGTCAGCACTTCCTCGCCATCGTAGATCAGCACTTCCGTCCCGATGCACTTGACGCGGGCCGTGCCCTTCGTCATCGTGATCGGATCGAAGGCATCGATCAACACTTCGTCGCCGACTTCCAGCGCAGGCAGGTTGAGCGAAGTTGCGCCGAAATTGCCCTGGACGAGCACGTCCGGACCCACGGGAAAACTGATGGGGAAGCGCTCCCCGGCCGTCTCGATCTCGACCCGAAGCTTGCCGTCCTCGACGACCCCGGCCGCCTGCATAGCATGCTTCCCGAACGACTCCACGCTGAATTCAAACTCCGAGAGACCCGCCGCGTCGCTCACCCACGCGCTGCCGCCGAGCAGAATTTCGGAGGGGAAGGAGAGGATGGTCGTTGCCAGCTTAAAGGTCAGGCCGTAGTTGACGCCGCGCTGCTCGCCGCGCGAGCCCGGATTGGACGTCAGATGGAGGTAGCCTATCCGGCTTTCACTGCCGTCGCCCGAGGCGGTATAGATCCCCATCCAGGTGTCCTGGGCCTTACGCGCCGAAGGGGCATGCGGCTGTGCCCGCGGAACGAACACTTCCCGCTGGAGCAATAGGGCCGTCATGACGGCCCAGAAGAGCACGATGACAACGCTTATCAGGTATTTGCGCCGCAACACCTCTTGTACTTCTTGCCGCTTCCGCACGGACAGGGTTCGTTCGGTTTCATCTTCGGGCCGGCCCGGCGCACCGGCTGGATCTTCGGGCGCTGCTGTGCGCGCTGCGCGCCTTGCCCGCCGCCGTCGCCCGCCTGGGCAGCCGCACCCTGGCCCGCCAGGTTGAATTGGCTCGTGTCGAAGGAGGCGAAGCTCCGGTCCTGTTCCTTCTCCGCGGCGACGTATTGATACCGGGCCAGCTCGTCGGGCGCTTCGGCTTCTGCCGCAGGGGCGCGCCTCCGGCCCGCGGTCGCCGGGCCGCCATGCGCAGCCGGATCCGTCAGACGGAACAGGTTTTGGATGGTCGTCTCATAAATGCTGAGCAGGAGGGTCTGGAACATTTCGAAGCCGTCATGCTTGTACTCCAGCAACGGATCCCGCTGCCCCATCGCGCGCAGGCGCACCGACTCGCGCAGGTAGTCCATCGAATACAGATGGTCGATCCATTTGGAGTCCGTCGCGTGGAGCAGCGACATCATCTCGAAATCGTGCACACGCTTTCTCGCGATCTTGGCGAAGTCGATCGCAGATTCATCGCCCCCGATCTGTTCGCGGTAGGCCATTCGCAGGGCTTCGCCTATCAGGCCCTCGCGCCGTTCATATTCCTTTTCGACCTGGTCCAGGAACGCGTCCGCCAGCGTCTGCGGATCGCCGGACACCTGGTCTTCCAGGCTGAAATCGAAACCGAACACCCCCTTCAGGCGCTTGACCATCCCTTCCACGTCCCACTCTTCGGGGACCACGTCCTGAGGCGCGTATTCCTCCACGGCAGACAGCACGATCTCTTCGAACATTTCTCGCAATTGCTCCGAGATGTCCCGGTCTTCCAGGACGTCCCGCCGCAGTTCGTAAATAACCTCGCGCTGCATGTTCATCACATCGTCGTACTTCACCAGGTTCTTGCGCGCTTCGAG
>CBDUXZ010000418.1:0-2452 GCA_965371325.1 uncultured bacterium
TCTCGGACGCGCCGATGAAGAGCGCGTGATCTCGTACTCCGGACCTCTCAGGCGGGAGAAGCTCCAGGTCGGGGATCCGATTCTGATCAATCCCCGTTCCGGAATCGCCACCGAAAAGCTTCCGAAATCGGCCGTCGAGGAAGTCGTGCTTGAAGAGATTCCCGACATTGAATACAGCGATATCGGCGGGCTCAGCACGCAAATCGAGGCGCTTCGCGACGCCATTGAACTTCCATACCTGCATGCGGAAGAGTTCAAGAGGCACAAGCTTTCTCCGCCCAAGGGCATACTTCTTTACGGCCCTCCGGGCTGCGGAAAAACACTCATTGCAAAGGCGGTTGCGCACAGCCTCGCCCAGAAAATCCAGGAGCGAAGCGGGAAGGAGACGCGAAGCTACTTCCTCAACGTGAAGGGACCCGAGCTCCTCAACAAGTATGTCGGTGAAACCGAGCACAAGATCCGCGAGGTCTTCCAGAAAGCCCGGGAGAAAGCGGCGCAGGACATGCCCGTCGTGCTGTTCTTCGACGAGATGGACTCGCTGTTCCGCCTCCGCGGTTCGGGAATCTCTTCCGACATGGAAGCCACGGTCGTGGCGCAGTTCCTCTCGGAGATCGACGGCGTTGAGTCGCTCAAAAACGTAATTGTGATTGGCGCCTCGAACCGACAGGATCTGATCGATCCCGCGGTTCTGCGGCCCGGCCGTCTCGACCTGAAGATTAAGGTCGGACGTCCGAACGAGATCGGCGCGAAGGAGATTTTCTCCAAGTACCTCACGGCGGATCTCCCCTTCCATGAGGACGATCTGAAGGAATATGGCGGCGATAGCCAGAAGTTCGTTGACGCAAAGACCGATGCGATCGTCACCAGGATGTACGCCATCAACGAAGAGAACAAGTTCCTCGAGGTGACTTACGCGAAGGGCGATCGTGAAACGTTCTACTTCAAGGACTTCGCGAGCGGTGCGATGATCGAGAACATCGTTGCGCGGGCGAAGAAGTCGGCCGTGAAGAGGTACATCAAGAGCGGCGTACGGGGGATCAAGTACTCCGATCTCGAACAAGCGGTGGCCGATGAGTACAAGGAGAACGAGGATCTTCCGAACACGACCAATCCGGACGACTGGGCGAGGATCTCGGGCGCAAAGGGGGAACGCATCGTCAACGTTCGGACCCTCATCAGCGGAATCAACCGGACCGAGAAGAGCATCGAGAACGTTACAGCCGGTCAGTATCTGTAATCACTGCGGAAATCGAACCCGGACGGAAGACCTCCGCCCGGGTCGTTTCTCCAGAAGGAGGGGACAGAACCGAGCCTGGCAGATCGCTACCCGTATCCGGCCGCATAGTTTATAACGTTAGATGTGCGGGAAGTTCTTTCCTCGGAGCAACAGGACGCAAACGTCGCAGGCAACACAGGAGCGATCATGGCGGTCAAGAAGGTGATGGGCACCGAGATCGAGTACGGGATCACGGTCGTCAACGACCGTGACTTTGATCCGATCTCGAGCTGCGTTCTTCTGGTTAACGCCTACCGTGACAGAAGCGACGCTAAGATTCTCTGGGATTACGATCAGGAGAATCCGCTCGCGGACGCCAGAGGCTTTCAGGCCGACGGCGAGAAGTACACGCCCAATCAGCAGGAGAACATCACCCGCAACAAGACGCTGGTGAACGGCGCCCGATACTACGTGGATCACGCCCACCCCGAGTATTCCACCCCCGAGTGCTCCAACATCCTCGATCTGGTAACGCACGAAAAAGCGGGCGAGGTCATCCTGGAGCGCAGTCGCCGCGAGGCGAACGCCCTCGTTCCCGAGCACTGCCAGATCCTCGTCTACAAGAACAATAGCGACCGGAAGGGGAACAGCTACGGCTGTCACGAGAACTTTCTGATGGATCGAAGGACCTCCTTCAAGCAGATCATCGAGAAGTTCATTCCGTTCCTGGTAAGCAGGCAGGTCTATACCGGCGCCGGGAAGGTCGGTTCCGAGAACAGGGCGGGACCGGTGGATTTCCAGATCAGCCAGCGCTCTGATTTTTTTGAGACCGAGGTGGCCCTCGACACGATGGTCAAGCGGCCGATCATTAACACAAGGGATGAGCCCCACGCGGATCGAGAAAAGTACCGGAGGCTGCACGTCATCGTCGCCGATTCGAACATGGCGGAGCCGACGATCTATCTTAAGAGTGGCGTCACCGGAATAATCCTTTCCATGATTGAGGATGGTGCTATCGAGACCGACATGGTCCTTCGCGATCCCGTGAAGGCGATGAAGGAGGTCTCGCACGACATTGCCTGCAAGAAGAAGCTTCAGCTCGATAACGGGAACAAGCTTACTGCCGTCGAAATGCAGGAAGAGTATCTTGCGCTTGCTCACAAGTATTACGCCACCCACGAAAGCGACAACATCACCACGGACATCCTTGCGCGGTGGGAGTCGGTGTTAAGCCGC
>CBDUXZ010000419.1:0-2446 GCA_965371325.1 uncultured bacterium
TTCTCGTGACCCGCGCGCGCTCCCAGGCCGCGGCCCTCGCCGATCTTCTCAAGGAAGACGGCGCGGAGGTCGTCAGCTTCCCCGTCATCGCCTTCCGGGAGCCCGAAGAGCCCGGGCCGCTCGACGAAGCCATCGGCGCGATGGGGCGCTACGACGGCGTTCTCTTCACGAGCGTGAACGCCGTCGATCGGTTCTTTCTGCGGGCCCTGGACCGGGGGTGCGATGCCCGCGCCCTCGCGGGAAAGATCGTCTGCGCCATCGGCGCGGAAACCGCATCCGCCCTGCGCCGTTATGGTGTGCGTGCCGACATCGTTCCCGAGCGCTTCGTGGCGGAAGCGCTGGCGGAGGCGCTGGCCGCCGGGACCGATCTCGCGGGCAAGCGTTTTCTTCTTCCGCGGGCGCGCGAGGCGCGCGAGGCGCTCCCTGAAGCGCTGGCCGCGGCGGGCGCCCGATGTGACGTCGTGGAGGCCTACCGCACCGTCCCCGTCGAGGGAGGCGCGAAGCGGCTCGCGGCGTTGCTCGAGGAAGGAGAGCTTGACGTGCTGACCTTTACCTCCTCCTCGACGGTCACGAATTTCCTCTCCCTGCTTCCGGCAGGAGAAGCGGAGGATCTCATCAGGGGAAAGGTGATAGCCTGTATCGGCCCCATCACGGCGCAGACCGCCCTCGATGCGGGCCTCAAGGCCGATATCGTGGCCGGGACCCACACGGTGGCGGGGCTTGCCCGGGCCATCACTTCGTATTTCAAGGGATCCCGCGCCGGTGCGTGAGGAGGCTCCGGCCCGGGAGGGCCTGAAAGGAGGAGTTGTGACGGCGTTTCCGACAGAAAGACCGCGGCGGCTCCGGGGGGGCATCTGGATGCGCAATCTCGTTCGCGAAACGAGGCTTGTGCGGGAGAACCTGGTCTACCCGCTCTTCGTCGTCGAGGGGAAGGGTGAGAAGAGCGGGATCGACGCGATGCCCGGCCAGTACCACTACTCCATCGACACGCTTCTGAAGGAGGCGGTGGAAGCGAAGGATCTCGGAATTCCCGCCGTGCTTCTCTTCGGCCTTCCGGCGAACAAGGATCCGCTCGCCCAGGCGGCCTACGCGGAGGAGGGGATTGTCCAGCGCGCCGTCCAGGCCCTGAAACGAGAGACGCCGGAATTGGGAATCATGACCGATGTTTGTCTCTGCGCCTACACCGATCACGGCCACTGCGGCAAGCTGGTGGATGGCGACATCGACAACGACGCGAGTCTGGAGCTTCTCGGAAAAATCGCCCTGTCGCACGCCCGCGCGGGCGCCGACCTCGTGGCCCCCTCAGACATGATGGACGGGCGTGTGGGGTTCATCCGTGAGGTGCTGGACGAGCACGGTTTCTCCTCGACCGGAATCATGGCCTATTCGGCCAAGTATGCTTCGAGCTACTACGGTCCCTTCCGCGAGGCGCAGCACTCAAAGCCGTCAGAGGGCGATCGCCGGGGATACCAGATGGATCCGGGAAACCGGCGTGAGGCAATCAGGGAAATGGAACTCGACGAGGAGGAGGGGGCCGACATCCTGATGGTAAAGCCCGCGCTCCCCTACCTCGACATCATTCGTGAGGCGAGAAACCGCTTTTCACTTCCCCTCGCGGCATACCAGGTGAGCGGGGAGTACGCGACGATCGTTGCGGCGGCCGAGCGCAACTGGGTCGACCGGGAGATGATGATGATGGAGTCGCTCACCGCAATCCGGCGCGCGGGGGCCGATTTCGTAATCACCTACTTCGCCAAAGACGCCGCGCGTCGTCTTGCGCGCGGCTGAAGGGGGAGAGGAAGCCCGTGGCAGAGAACGAACAGTACAAGGTCGTTGAGACCAGCGACGTGACGGACAATACGCTCGAGAAGATTATCAACGAGTGGGTGGCGCAGGGGTGGCGCTTCGAGAGCATGCAGTTTGTCGTCCGGGACGCCTCCCGCCGCCCTTCCATGGCCTTCATTCTCTTCACGCGCGATCGCACGGGAGCCTGAACCCGCGATGGCGAAAGCTCCCGCTCCCCGGAAAAAGATCTTCCTGATAGACGGGAGCGGCTATATCTTCCGCGCCTTCTTCGCCATCCCCCCCCTCTCGAACTCCAAGGGTTTCCCCACCAACGCCATCCTCGGCTTCGCGCAGATGCTGAAAAAGTTTCTCCGCGACGAAGCCCCCGACTACGTCGTGATGGCCTTCGACACGCCGGGGAAGACCTTCCGGGACGATCTCTTCGAGGAGTACAAGGCGAACCGGGCGGAGGCCCCCGATCTGCTCGTGCCCCAGTTCCCCATCATCCGGGAGGTTGTGCGGGGCTTTCGCGTCGGCCAGATCGAGCGGGAGGGTTTCGAGGCCGACGATATCATCGGCACGCTCGTCGATCGCCTGCGAGGGGGCGATCTGGAAGTGGTCATCGTGAGCGGCGACAAGGACATGCTCCAGCTCGTGGACA
>CBDUXZ010000420.1:0-2430 GCA_965371325.1 uncultured bacterium
CTCGACAAGCAGCGGGCGCCGCATCGCGTAAGTAGCCCGCATGGTCTCCAAATCGGGTCCGGCATTCCTGAGCGCGGTAACCCCGGCCCACTGCACGAACGAGTTCGCGGAAATGAAGAAATTCTGCTGCAGCTTCTGTATCGCCCGAATGCTTCCTGAGGGAACGACGACGTAGCCGAGCCGCCAGCCCGTCATTGCATACCGTTTCGAGAATCCGTTCAGGATGTAGGCACTATCGGTGAACGCGAGAGCCGATTTCTCCTCCCCCTCGTAGACAAGGCCATGGTAGACCTCGTCCGATATGATCGGCGGTCCCAGCTCCGCGAGGGCCGCCATACGCTCCGCCGGAAGGACGGCCCCGGTCGGGTTGGCCGGCGAATTGATCAGGATGGCGCGCGTCCGTGGGGTAATTTTTCTTCGAACCGCATCTGGATCGAGAAGGAACCCCTCCTCCGACCGGACGGGCACGGTGACCGGGATCGCATCGAAGAAACTCACAAAGTTCGGATAGCAGGCGTAGTGCGGATCTGAAAGGATGACCTCGTCGCCCGGCTCGAGCAGCATGGCGAAAAGAAGAAGCATCGCCGGAGACGACCCTGACGTGATGACCACCCTGCCGGGATCCAGCTTCAGCCCCGTTCGCGCAAGCATGTCCGCCGCGACCGCTTCGCGGAGGGGGGGAATGCCGAGGCTGTCCGTATAATGGGTCTTTCCCTGCCGGAGCGCCTCGACTGCTGCCTCGACCACGCAGGCCGGCGTATCGAAATCGGGCTCCCCGATCTCGAGGTGGATGACTTCCGCGCCTCCCGCCTCGATCTCATGGGCACGCTCCATGACATCCATTGCAATGAAGGGCTTCAACAGTTCGGCTCTTCGCGCGCCCATACTTCACTCCGGGAAAGGGGCTTGCTCGGGAAACGACGGTCCGCGCCTTGAATATCGTCTGACAGGAGGGCTGTCAACGACGCATCGCCGTTGTTCACCTTCCCGTGGAGCGGCTCTCGATGCGGCGGCCCTCGAATTGCCCGTCGACGGATGCACCGATTTCGTTTACAGTGTCGCGCTCCGGCGGCAACCCGCGCAATCCTGACTGGTCGGGGCGCCCCCTCCCCCTCCGAAACCGGGTGCGATGCTGAGTTCCTCCCACTTTCAGTGGTCCAGAGGCCGCATTCTCCTGTTTCTCACCGCCCTCTGTGCCCTCCTCTTTTTCTACAGGCTCGACGCCCGCGATTTCGAAACGACGGATGAGGCGCGCCGTGCGCTCGTCGTACGGGCAATGATCGAGAGCGACGATTACGTCATTCCTACCCTCTCCGGCCGGGTCTATCTGAAGAAGCCCCCGCTCTATTACTGGCTTGCAGCGATTGCGTCGAACGTTGCCGGCAGCACGGATGAGTGGGTCTACCGGCTACCCTCTGCCCTGGGCGCCCTGGGTAGCGTGTTGCTCCTGTTTCTTCTCGTCGACCGTCTCCTGGATCGGCGCGCCGCGCTGATCGCCTCGGTGATGCTGGCCACTTGCGCCATATTCGTGATCCGGGGAAGCCACGCCCAGATAGACATGACCCTCACGTTCCTTGTCATGCTCGCGATGCTCTGCCTGGAACGGGCGCGGGCGGCACGTTGGACCGGCTGGGCGCCCTGGGGGTTCTGGAGCGCCATCGGATTCGCCTTTCTCGCCAAAGGTCCGGCGGGACTTCTCTTCCCAATCGGGGCGGCCCTCGCTCTCGTTGCCGGACCCGGCTTTCTGGATGAAGTCCGGCGGATGAGGCCCGGGCGGGGGCTTCTCGTAATTTTCGCCATCGTCCTCCCCTGGGGGATCGCCGTTCTGAAGAACGCCGGCGTTGACAGTGCGCTGGGCATCCTTGCGGAGGAAGCCTTCGGGGGGTTCAACGAAACGGGGGCGCGCCACCGCGAGCCCTTCCTTTTCTACCTCTATGAAACTCCGGCGCAGTTTCTTCCCTGGTGCCTTTTTCTCCCGGCGGCGCTGCTGGCGCTTCGTGAAGCGAAGACGGCCGCTGAACGGGCCGCTCTCCGCTTCGCCGGGGCCTGGATCCTTCCGGCCCTGATCGTTCTTTCACTCAGCCACCAGAAACGCTCCTTCTACCTGCTTCCCGCCTTCGGCGCCCTTGCGATCTGGCATGGCTGGATGGTGGATCGCTTCGTCCTCTCCCCCGCGGCCGAAACAGAGCATCCCATGACCCGCAAGGCCGCCCGCATGGGCCTCATGGCGATCTGTGCGCTGGCACTCATGGGCGCACTCGCCGGAGGAGCCTACCTGCACGCGCGTGAACCTGAAATATTCGCCGCTGTTTCCATTCCGCTCACGGCGATTGGTCTTTGGGCCCTGTACGCTCTGGTCAGTTTTCGAAGGGGGCGTCCCGGAAGGGCGCTTGCGACCGTTGTGATCGTGGCGCTAATCTACGTGGCCGT
>CBDUXZ010000421.1:0-2423 GCA_965371325.1 uncultured bacterium
TGTTTCATGAAGATCAAGCCATTGGGGGATCGGGTCGTTGCCACGCGGCTCGATGAGGAGGACAAGACGGCGGGTGGCATCATCATTCCCGATTCGGCGCAGGAAAAGCCGCAGGAGGGGAAAATTATCGCCGTTGGATCGGGCAAGCGTCTGAAGGGTGGACGCGTCCAGAAGCTCGACGTCAAGAAGGGGGACCGGGTTCTTTTCGGAAAATACGCGGGTGTCGAGATCAAGGTCGAGGGGGAGGATCGCCTCATTCTCAACGAGAGCGATATCCTTGGTGTTCTGGAAGAGTGAAGAAAAATCTGACTTTGCTATGATACCCGCCACCAACGAACGCTTTAGATGAAGGAGGCTAAGCAGACATGGCTAAGATGATTCGATTCGAAGAGGGTGCGCGCACCGCGATCCTCAGGGGCGTCAACACCCTTGCCGACGCCGTCAAGATCACGCTCGGCCCGCGCGGCAGAAACGTGATTCTGGAGAAGAGCTACGGTTCTCCGTTGGTCACAAAGGACGGTGTGACTGTCGCCAAGGAGATCGATCTCGAGGACAAGTTCGAGAACATGGGTGCACAAATGGTCCGTGAAGTCGCCAGCAAGACCAGTGACTCGGCTGGAGACGGGACCACCACCGCCACCCTTCTCGCGCAGGCCCTCTACCGGGAGGGGAGCAAGGTGGTCGCGGCAGGCGCCGGTCCCATGGACGTGAAGCGCGGGATCGAAAAGGCCGTCGCCGTCGCGGTGAAGGAACTCACCGGTTTCTCAAAGCCGATCAAGGGGAAGACGGAGATCGCGCAGGTCGGCACCATCTCCGCCAATTCCGATACAACCATCGGCGAGATCATCGCCGAAGCGATGGACAAGGTGGGCAAGGAGGGCGTGATCACGGTCGAGGAGGCGAAGGGTCTGGAGACGGAGCTGGAGATCGTCGAGGGTATGCAGTTCGATCGCGGTTATCTTTCTCCCTACTTTGCCACGAATCCGGAAAAGATGGACACCGAGCTGGAGGCTCCGTTCATCCTGATTCACGAGAAGAAAATCTCCAACATGCGCGACCTTCTGCCGCTTCTCGAGCAGATCGCGAAGAGTGGCAAGCCGCTACTCATCATCGCGGAGGACGTCGACGGCGAAGCCCTTGCGACCCTCGTGGTGAACAAAATTCGGGGCACCCTTGTTTGCTGTGCGGTGAAGGCACCGGGGTTCGGCGATCGGCGGAAGGCAATGCTGGAAGACATCGCCACCCTTACAGGTGGCCGGGCAATCACGGAGGATCTGGGGGTCAAGCTCGAAAACCTGAAGCTCACCGACCTCGGGCACGCCAAGAAAGTCGTGATCGACAAGGAGAACACAACGATCATCGACGGCGCAGGGAAGCGAGCCGATCTCGACGGACGGGTGAAGCAGATCCGCGTGCAGATTGAAGAGACGACGAGCGAGTATGATCGCGAGAAGTTGCAGGAGAGACTCGCAAAGCTCGTCGGCGGCGTGGCCGTGATTCGGGTAGGCGCGGCCACGGAGACCGAAATGAAGGAGACGAAGGCGCGCGTCGAGGACGCCCTCAACGCAACCCGCGCGGCCGTCGAGGAAGGCATCGTCGCCGGTGGGGGCGTTGCGTTGCTCCGTTCCATTCCGGCCCTGGAGAAACTCAAGATTGATAATCACGACCAGCAGGCCGGCGTAAATATCGTGAAGCGCGCGCTCGAGGAGCCCCTTCGCCAGATTGCAGTGAACGCGGGCATCGACGGAAGTATCGTCGTCGATAAAGTCCGTGGAAAGTCGGGCGCACACGGCTTCAATGCCGCTACCGAGGAGTACGAGGATCTCGTCAAGGTGGGTGTCATCGACCCGACCAAGGTGACGCGCATCGCGCTCCAGAACGCCGCCTCCGTTGCGGGGCTCATGCTCACGACGGAAGCGCTTATCGCCGAGAAGCCCGTGAAGGAAACAGCAGGCCCGCCCGGCATGCCTCCGGGGGGAATGGGGGATATGGGTGGTATGGGCGGAATGGGTGGCATGGGTGGCATGGGTGGTATGATGTAAGCCGTAAAGCCTGCCCGGTTTTGAAGGGGCCCCCGCGGGGCCCCTTCACTTTTTGATTTGCGCCGCAAAGGCTGGGAGCCTGACAGGCCGCAAGGCGGGGTCCTGGCCTCATGCAACAACCGGTTCTCCGAATGTCCCGCGGGGCGTAATCGCTTTTTGACGCCGTCAGGAAGGCTGGATGAATACTCCGGATACCAGGACACCCGTGGCATCTCCGGGTGATGGAGTCACGACGGGCCGGCGCAGATCCTGGATGCTCTACCCTCTGGCGGCGGTTGCGGCCGTCGTCCTCTGGCTGGCCTACGACACGCTCCAAAACAGCGTTGGGGATATCCGGGAGCTATGGCTCTCATACAGGATCGAACGCTACATCGACGCCCA
>CBDUXZ010000422.1:0-2406 GCA_965371325.1 uncultured bacterium
CCCTCGACGACATCTTCGGTCATCGTATTGATCGTCAGCTGCGATTTCAGATACTCGAGCGCATCCTCGAAATCCATGTCCTGGGAACGGTAGAACGCATCCTTCGCAAGCTTCATGATGGCCGGCGACAGCGCGGCGAGCTTTCCGGCCATCTCGTTCACCTTCGTCTCGATCTGATCCTTTGCGACCACGTGATTTACAAGACCGATGCGGTGCGCCTCGGCGGCGTCGATCCGCTCTCCCGTCAGTATCAGCTCGAGCGACTTCTTTCTCCCGAGGTTCCTCACGATCGTCGCCATGATGATCATCGGGACGAGACCGCGCTTTATCTCCGGCGTCCCGAAAGATGAGTCCTCGGTGGCAATGATGAAATCGCACGCCAACGCCAATCCGAAGCCTCCGGCCAGGCAGTAGCCGGTGACGGCCGCGATAACGGGCTTGCCGAGCCCGTTCAATGTTCGGAAGAGATCCGCGAACACGCCACGCCCCTCGTGGCGATCAAGGAAGGACTGATCCTGCTGGAACATTCCGCCGCCGAGATCGGCGCCGGCCGAGAAGGCCTTTCCGCCCGCGCCGGAGAGAACAACGACCCGAACCTCGGGATCAGCTTTTACCCTGGCGAAATTTTCCCGAAGCTTTGTCGTGACCTCGGGCGATATGGCGTTGCGGGCCTCCGGACGGTTGATGGTGATCCGCGCGATGTGATCCTTCACTTCATAAAGCACGACGTCGGACACGGGAGTCTCCGATGGCGGGCGGAAGGCCCGCACGCAGCGGTTAGAGGTTCATCAGCTTGGAGATGATCTCCTTCATGATCTCCGAGGTTCCGCCGCCGATGGTGATCAGCCGCGTGTCCCGGTAGGCACGACTCACATCATACTCTTCCATGTAACCGTAGCCACCGTGGAGCTGAACGCAGTGGTGGGCAACCTCGATGGACAGCTCCCCGGAGAAGATCTTGGCCATCGAGATCTCCTTCACACAGTCGATCCCCTGATCAACAAGATCCGCACAGTGGTAATTGAGCTGCCGCGCCGCCTCGATTTTGGTGGCCATGTCGACGATCTTGTGCCGGTTGACCTGGAACTTGCTGATGGGCTTTCCGAAAACCTCGCGCTGCTGGCAGTACTCGATCGTCCGCTGCAGAATCAGATCCGCGCCGCCGAGGGCGGAGATGGCGCCGATGAGGCGCTCCCCCTGAAAATTCTCCATGACGTAGTAGAAGCCGCTGTTCTCCTCTCCGAGGAGATACCGCTTCGGGACCCGCACGTTATCGAAGTGGAGCTCCGCGGTGTCGCTCGAGTGGTTCCCCATCTTCTTGAGGTTCCGCGTCACCGAGAAACCTTCGAGATCGGTGGGCACGAGAAACACGCTCACGCCGTGGAAGCCCGCTTCGGGATTGGTCTTGACGGCGAGGCTGATGAAATCGGCCCGTGTACCGTTTGTAATGAAGGTCTTCGACCCGTTGATGATGTAATCATCGCCGTCCCGCTTGGCCGTGGATCGAATGTTCGCAACGTCACTCCCGGCGTTGGGCTCGGTCACGCCCAACGCAGCGATCTTCTCCCCCTTGATCGCCGGAACCAGAAACTCCTCCTTCTGCTCCTTGGTTCCGTGCGTATTGATGAAGGGCGTTGCCATGTCGCTCTGCACCATCATGGCCATGGCGAGGCCCGCCATCCGGCACCGGGGAAGCTCCTCCGCGTAGACGACCGTGTACCAGTAGTCGAGCCCCGATCCGCCGATCTCCTCGGGATAACGGATACCGAGAAAACCCATCTCTCCAAAGCGATTGAAGACCTCGCGCGGAAAGATCCCTGCGGCCTCCCACTCCTCGGTGTGCGGGGCGAGCTCCTTTTCGCAGAAGGTGCGGAGGGTTTTCCGGAATATTTCGTGATCTTCGGTGAACTTGCCGCTCATGGGTCTTCTCCTCGGGGTTCTTGCGGGGGGCGTCGACGGGCCGTGGCGGGAACGCCGGCTCCGGGGTTTCCAATTGCGTTAAGGCCACCCCCCCGGGGCCAGCGCGCCCAAGCTAGCCTACCATTGACTCGCGAGTCAATAGGCGAGTCAGGGGCCCTGTGATCCGCAAGGGCCACGGCCCCGCCACAGGGTTGGGGATATTTCAGAAAATCTGTTAGTTAAAGGAGGGGCTGCTTCGTCGCCCCCTTTTGAACTTATACCTTTTGTGATCGACCAGGCTATGCACTTCATTCCATCCGGGGCACTCGGGTTACTCCTCATCCTTCTTCCGGTCCTCCCGTCACTGGGAGGCTGCTCTCCCCCCTACCTTGTTCATCTGGGCATCGGTCAGAGCCGGATAATGCTGGCGCGCACAGCATACAGAGACGTGTTGCAGGATCCCGGTTTCGCCCCCCGGGACAAGTCGATGCTGCTCGTCGTGCAGGA
>CBDUXZ010000423.1:0-2393 GCA_965371325.1 uncultured bacterium
CCCTCGAGGAGCCCCGCCTAAGTGGCCCAATTCATAAGTACGCTAACATCTGGGCAGCCGATACGTCACCGTACTTATGAACTGGACCACTTAGACCAGGCTTTCCATTTCTGTTTCGGGAATATCGAAGTTGGCGTAGACGTTCTGGACGTCCTCGTGATCCTCGAAGGCCGACATGAGCTTCAGCATCGCCGCGGCCTCATCCCCCTTGAGTGTCACGGTCGACTGGGGAATCATGGAGACCTCGGCAGAGGCCGCCGCAAGACCGGCCTTCTCCAGCGCGGCTCTCACGTTCTCGAAATCCTTGGGATCCGTGATGACTTCGAAGCCGCCTTCGCTCTCGCGGACGTCCTCCGCACCCGCCTCGAGCGCAGCGTCCATGATCGTGTCTTCCGAAACTCCCTCTCCCTTGTCGATGGCGATGTACCCCTTCTGGCTAAACATCCATGCGACGCTGTTGGGAGCTCCCAGGTGGCCGTTCATCTTGGTGAAGATGTGACGAATCTCGCCGGCGGTCCGGTTCTTGTTGTCGGTAAGAATATCTATCAGGATCGCCGCACCCCCCGGCCCGTACCCCTCGTAGGTCAGCGCCTCGTAGGATACCCCTTCGAGCTCGCCCGTCCCCCGCTTGATGGCCCGGTCGATGTTCTCCTTGGGCATGTTCACGCCTTTGGCCTTGTCGATCGCGACCCGGAGGCGCGGGTTCATGTCGGGGTCGCCTCCCCCTATCCGGGCGGCCGTGATCAGCTCGCGGCCGAGCTTTGTGAACATGGCACCGCGCTTCGCGTCAGCCGCGCCTTTCTTGCGCTTGATCGTGCTCCACTTCGAGTGACCGGACATGGAGCCTATCCTGGGCAGCAGAGGGGACAAAGAGGGACGGGACCGCTCCGGCGACGGGAGGGAATGGGGTGACGGCTGGGCCGGCCCTGAACCTTCAAAAACTATCACAGGGACGGGGAATCTGTAAAGAAATTGCCGCCTCAGGCGCTCCCGGGCGCGGCCGCGTTGCAATCCCCCGCAAAAAACCGCGCGAAGGATAGCAGCGCCCTCGCGGTGCGGACACCGTGCCAGGCCAGGAGCATACCGTCCACAAGGCACGGTTCGATGCCGGGGACCTCGCCCGCGAAGACCTGCCGGTCATCTTCCGTGAACGCATAGGGTTCGGTGGGAAGCAGCGCGACTGCGGGCTCGCGCGCGCGCACCGTCGTGAGGCTCGTTTGAGGATAGCGCTTCTTCTCAACCGCGAAAACGTTCCTCCCTCCGGCGAGGCGTAACAGATCTGCCAGGTAGGTGTCGTCGTTGGCGGTCATCCAGGGATCTTTCCAGACAGCACAGAAGTAAGGGACCGGGGCGTGGCCCCCGGCGATCTTCCGGGTCTCTTCGCGCGCCTTCCGCGCCGCCTGTATGTAGGGGGATGCTCCGGCCTCCGTCCCGGTGAGGCCGGCGAGCCGGGTCATGCAGTCGATGCTCGCATCGACCGTTCGGGGAAAGGAGACGTAGACAGGAAGGCCCGCGGCCTCGAGTTTCCGGATGGCGTGCTCGCGATTCTCCTCGGCGTTCGCAAGCACGAGGTCGGGTGCGAGGGCGGCAACCCTTGCCGCATCGGGCGCCACCACGTGCCCCACGCGCATCGCTCTCGTCACGGCGTCCGCAGGTTCGGTGCACCAGTCCGTGACGCCCACGAGACGCTCTCCCAGGCCAAAGGCGG
The DNA here is from genome assembly GCA_965371325.1 of uncultured bacterium. Classification (GTDB taxonomy): domain Bacteria; phylum JAUYMQ01; class JAUYMQ01; order JAUYMQ01; family JAUYMQ01; genus CBDUXZ01. The sequence goes on from CBDUXZ010000423.1 coordinate 1,709, forward strand.
CAAGCGTCTCCGTGACGCTCGGGACGAGCGAAACAATGCGGCGCGGCGTCGCTGAAAGATCGAACACCCGCCCGAGGTCGTCGGTGACCCGCATGATTGTAGCTCCGCTCAGGGAGGGCAAGACGTCGGATGCAGGGGTTTTGGCCCTCCCGCGCGCAGGCGGGGGTCCCCGCGCATCAGGCGCAAAACGGCGGCGCCCGAAGCGCGCCAGGGACCAGTCGCCAGGCGGGGTCCAAATTGTAACAGCGTTTCGCGCGACCTTCCCTGGCGCACGAGGTGTCGGCGACGCCGTCGCGCCGCGCGGGGACGGGAACCGCCGAGCACGGAAGGGCCGAAGCCTCACCACCCTCAGCCAGCGGCGGAAGGCTTGAAGAGAAAGTCGGTGACGCGGGGATCCATGAACAGATTCACGTCGGGGGCCAGCGCCTTCGCATAACGATCGAAGTAGAGCATCTGTTTGGTGAGCAGGTTGAATTCCCGGGGAAGCTCCCAGCCGTGCCGCGCGGCCTTGCGCATGAAGGCCGGGAAAATCTCCTCATAGCGAATGTCGCGGTACGCCTTGGTGAAGAAGGGTGCGTAGAGGTCGGTAAGATCATGCTCCACGTCCTCGATGTTCACGCTCTCGGGGATAGCGCCCATCTCCTTGAGAGGCGCGAGGAGGCCGTGGATGTCGCCCGCCACGAAG
>CBDUXZ010000424.1:0-2384 GCA_965371325.1 uncultured bacterium
TCCCTTCAGGCGAATGCGCAGCCTTACGAGGTCCGGCGGGAGCAACCCTACCCGATCGCCCTGATCGATACAGCGATCCGGGAAAGAAGCCGCGTGACCCGATCAGTCGATTCCGTATTCGGACTGGCAACCGTCTGGCGTCCCGAAGATGTGGCGAAACTGAACCGCAGCAAGCTCGAAAGGGCGCTCGGCAGACCGCTTAAGCGACCCGATGACATGACGCATCCGGTCCACGCCGATCCGTTCCCCGACATCGACGTCATACTCGCGATTTCCGGAGGCGGACATCGCGCAGCCAACCTCGGCAGCTCGGTTATGTTCGAACTAAGCCGGTTGGAGCTTACAGGGCGCAACGGGCGACGGGTCACCCTGCTCGACACTGTGGACACGATCTCGAGCGTTTCGGGAGGTGGCTTTGCGGCCGCGTTCTACATCTACCACCGCTCCACGATGGAAGGGAATACCGATCCAGGCAAGGCCGAATACCACAGGGACCTCATCGAGGTCGGGATGCGAGAGAACATTATGCGGCGCCTCCTCGATGCGATGATCATCCCGACCAAGATCTCGTTCTTGATTCGCGGCTTCACGCATGCCAACCGGACCAATCTTTACTCAAATCTCCTTGAGTACCGGATAATCCGTCCCAATCGCATAGAGTCGCTCGAGGCGTCGGTTTACCCCTCCTGGTGGCGAGAGCGTCCGGTCATTTACTTCACCACCACTACGCTAATGGACCTCTTTTGGCTGTTGTCCCCCGTTACATCCGACGACCAGTATCTTTTCGGAGTTCCGGCGCACACGTTCGATGATCTCTTTCTCCGGGATCCCGATAACCCGAACCGGCTTTATCCGCTTCGGCCGGAATGGCTCATCAATGCAACGTCTTACAATGAGCCAGTTGAAAGGAATCAGCTACTTTTCGATGCCGACACCTTCAACCGACTTGGCAGCGATTGGATGGCCTACCGGGTCTCGGACGCCGTGGCTTCCTCGGCGGCCTTCCCAGTCATGTTTGCGCCGATGGCGCTCAGAAATTACCGAAGCGACCCGAAAACCTGGGAGTTTGCATTCGACGGCGGGGTCTCCGACAACCAGGGGATGAACGGCGTGCGCGCCGCCCTCGACCGGAAGCCCGCTTCGAATCGTGCGCTCGTCATCACGGTCGATGCCTCCCCCCGTTCCGAGGCGGGTCCGGGCGAGAACGCGGATCGTCCCGGCGGGATGGCCATTACCAATCGCGCCCTCGAACGCTACATGGGCTCAGTACGGGACCAGGGTATTGAAGAACTGCGTTCGCTCGAGGATTCCGGAGCGATCCGGTTCTTTCACCTCTCCATCCAGCCGGAAGAGTTCGGCGCACCGCTCACGGAAGAGCAGAAGGCTGTCTTCGAGAAGGCGAATCACGTGCCGACAGCTTTGAAGATCTCCCGGGGGGATCAGGACACCCTGTTCGAAGTCGGCAAAATTCTCGTCGAGCGCGATCGCGAGGCCAGTGTTTCCGCGCTTACCGCAGTAACCTCCCCTGGCCAGGTGCATCCACCGGAGAAAAGCTCCGGCGACCCCGAACCCTGAGAACCTCGTGCGCGGATCTTTCGAAAGGCCCGCGTTGGAGGCTTCTCCCCCAAGCGATGTTTTTGCGAGAGTACTGAATTGGGCGATATGCATGGCAATGATCATGGCGGCGCTCTCTGCGAAGGGCTTCGGCGATCTCCCCGACAGCCTTTCACTCCTCAGGCCCCTCGCGCTCATGGGAGACGTTTCCTGGGAGACGCCACTGGGGGACGGGCGCCCAGTGAACGAGCTCGGGTACCACGCGGCGCTGACCTATCATCTGAGAGCACTTCACGAAATCGTGAATTTCCCCTCGTTTCTCGAGCCCCTGAGCCTGGTCACGGAGTTCAACTTCGAGACCGTGGTTAACGGAGATGAACAGGGGGAGACGGAGTCTTTCGTGACAAGCGGCGTCGTCTACAGCACCGACCGGAGGCAGGTCGGCGTAGCCTTCCAGCTGCCCCTGCGGGAAGACGGGGTCGATTTATCGTCCTCCCGACGGTGGCCCTCTTTTACGACGAAATCATCCCCGCGCCGGAAAAGAACATTTTTCCCTGAAATTATCGCTTCTCCTGCGGCTCTTGACAGGTTATCCTCCGCTTGGCGCGCTCTGATGGCGTAGCACGGCTGCGCGGTCTCGCCGCACGGAACTATCCTGCACGACTTACTTATGGAAGGCGAGCCGTGGCTCGGCGTATCGGTGTTGTCAACGAAAAGGGCGGGTCCTGCAAGACGACTCTCGCCGTCCACCTCGGCGCCTACCTTGCGAGTGAGAAGGACCAGCGGGTGCTTCTGGTCGATCTCGATCCCCAGGGCCACCTGGGGAAGAC
>CBDUXZ010000425.1:0-2374 GCA_965371325.1 uncultured bacterium
TCATGAACGGGAATACGCATGGCGGAAGCTGCAGACCCACGGGTACGCCTCGCCGGACTCGAGGCGCGTAACAGGCGTCTCGAAGCCCTCTATGAAACGGCCCGTGATCTCGGATCGTCCCTCGATCTCGACGCGATTCTCGACCGGGTGCTCGGGTATGCGGTGGCGGCGCTCGACTCCCGGAGCGGTGAGGTGTTGATACATGACCCCGACGAGGAGGTGCTCTGGGTGCGGGCGTCGCGGGGAAGGGACATCCCACCGGGGGAAGCTCCGGGCGTCCCCCTCGGCGACGGGATCTGCGGCTGGGTGGGCCGGGAGCGAAAGCCCCTCTGTCTGGAGGATGTGAACGCCGACGCGCGGTTTGCGCGGCGATCCGTTGAACACGGGACGTCGGGCGCCATCCTCTGCGTGCCCCTCGTGGTCCGCGACCGGCTCGTGGGCGTCATCAAGGTGGCCGGAATACGGGGCGGCGCCACGTACACCCCTGATGATACCGAACTCCTGACGACGCTCGGTGGCCAGATGGCCCTCGCGATCGAGAACTGGCATCTTTTCGAGGAGGCGGTTTCCAACACCTATCTCGACTCCCTCACGCACCTGTACAACCACGCCTCTTTCCGGAACATGCTCGAGCGGGAGATTGATCGCGCAGCGCGCTACGGACGTCCGGTGGCACTCGTGGCCTTCGATATCGACGAGTTCAAGCCTTATAACGATCGCTACGGCCATGAGGCCGGCAACCGTGCTCTCTGCACCATTGCGCGAATCATCTGCTCGCAATCACGCGACTCCGACGTCGTGAGCCGATACGGCGGCGATCAATTCGCAGCCGTTCTCCCCGAGACGGACACAAAGAGGGCCCGGATGTTCGCGGAGAAAGTGCGTGAGTCGGTGGATGCCCACTACTTTCCGGGCGAAGCCGGTGACGTCGCCGAACACCTCACCGTAAGCGTTGGCGTGGCGGCCTATCCCGAAGACGCGGCGAAGCACGTTGCGCTTCTCGACATGGCCGAAGGCGCACTCTACGAATCGAAGTTCGCCGGGAAAAACCGGGTCAGCTCCGCCGAAGATATCTGAAGCTTGCGTTCCCACCCCAATCTCGATAGCCTCCCGCACCGAACAGGCCCGCGGCCGCCTTCATTCCACCTGAAGGGAGCCACTCCCGCGATGGACGCCGGTCAAGAGCAGCTTCTGAAGATCCTGAAGCGCGAATCGTACGTCCCGGGACGCGTCCGCCTCGCGTCCGGGAAGGAAAGCGATTTCTATATCGACGTCCGTAAGACGGCTTTTCTTCCTGAAGCGGCATCACTGATTGGAGAAGTCCTGTACGCGCGCGTCAAACCGCTGGGTCTTGACGCGGTCGGGGGAATGGCCGCGGGCGCGATCCCGCTCGTCGACGCCGTCGTGCATGCAAGCCTTCGGATGAAGGGGCCGATCCCGGGCTTCTTCGTGCGGAAGGCGGCCAAGGGCCATGGCCTCGGGAAGCGCGTCGAGGGGCGCTTCAGCAAGGGAGACAGGGTCGCGATCCTGGAAGATGTGGTCACGAGCGGTGGATCGTCGCTCGTCGCCGCGGAAGCGGTGGAAGCGGAGGGGGGCACCGTGGTCCTCGTCCTGGCGCTGGTGGACAGGCTCGAGGGGGGGCGCGAAGCCGTCGTCGCCCGAGGATATCCCTTCGAGGCGATCTTCACGCGGGAGAATTTCTAAAGGGACGTTCCCCTTCCCCCCCTTTTTAGATTCGTTGACGGGGCTTTGAGACTCGGATAGCTTGGCCCGCTCGCGAGGCAAAAATGGGACGTTCCCCTTTTTCCTGGCCCTGTGAATTACGGAGATGTGCACCGAAAAAGGGGAGCGTCCCTATTTTGCCTAGGAGGGGATGGGAGAGCGGGATGTACAGCTATTCGAGTTTGGGGCGAGCGGCGCTGAAGGCACTGCTCGCCCTTCTGTTTATCACGGCGCCGACGGGCTGCGACGGCGACGATGCGGTCAGGGGGGACCTTCCCCCGACCGTCGTGCTCGGATTTGACGGCGTCGACCCCGACTTCCTCGCGCGCTGGATGAAGGAGGGGAAACTTCCGAACCTGAAACGCATCGCCGACAACGGCACCTTCGACGCGCTTGGCTCCACGAACCCGCCCCAGAGCCCCGTCGCCTGGTCCGCCTTCGCGACCGGCATGAACCCGGGGAAGACGGGGATCTACGATTTTATCAAGCGCGACCCCGCGAGCTATCTTCCCGCGGTGGCGACCTCTTCCGTCTCACAGCCCGAGATGAAGTGGGGGCTTTGGGTCTCGGAGCCCGCGCGAGGCCACAATCCGCGACGCGGCCGGACATTCTGGAAGATTGCATCGGATGCAGGCGTTCGCGTTACGGTTGT
>CBDUXZ010000426.1:0-2366 GCA_965371325.1 uncultured bacterium
CGGTGATCGTCGAAGGCGACCTGGAAACACGGAAGACGGCCCGACAGGCGTACAGAAAGCTGAGGAAGCTCGTCAGGAAGGCGGGCGGCAAGAAGATGATGGAAGAGTGGCAGGACCGTAGGCTGAACGATCTGAGCCTGGCTATCTGGAAGGCGTACACCCACTATTGGGCCGTTACACGATCGCCAAACGATGTGGATCTACAGGATGCGGAGCGGAACCATGACGAGGCCCGGAGGCTCTACGATTCCATGCTGTAGCTCGGCTGCCCGACCGGTGGCGGTTCTATGCGCCGGTTTGCTTCTCGCGGGCTGCCCGGCGAAGATCGAAGATCGCCAGATGGGCAAAACGATCCGGATGGCTGCGTTTGCGTTTGAAATCGACGGCACGGCCGAAGAATTCCGCCGATCAGACAAGGTGATCACTGTGCGGCTCTGGCTGGACAGGGATAAATCGGTTCCCTTCAGAATGCCCTTCGGAGAATCGTTCGTGGGGAAAATGCACATCGTCGACGGCGCAGGGAACAGATTCGAAGCGGGCGGGATTATACCGATCTCGGGTAACAGCCTCTCCGCTGTCGAGTGGCAGACGGCCTTCGTCATCTCCGCGAGAGCCTCCGGCGTGCGCGACAAGGAGAAGCTGGGCGACCGTGCCCGTGATTTCCGCCTGGTCATCAAGAATCCGGACCCCCGTGCCGGACAGCCGCGCAAGGTATCGATCGCACTCGAGTGATCCCGGCGGGGTACTGGACAGGTTTGATCAAGTCTGCCACTGGTAGAACCGACTCTCGTCCGGCCTGAGATCACTTTCATATCGAGGTTGCTTTTGACCATGGACGTCCGTGACGGTTTTACCGAAACGATCGGCAATACGCCTCTGATTAAGCTCCGCAAGGCTTCCGAGATGACGGGCTGCAATATTCTCGGGAAGGCGGAGTTCCTGAACCCGGGGGGATCCGTAAAAGACCGGGCGGCGCTATATATCATCCTGGACGCGGAGAAGCGTGGTGTGCTCAGGAAGGGCGGCCTGGTGGTGGAGGGGACCGCCGGGAACACGGGGATTGGCCTGGCCCTCGTTGGGAATGCGCGTGGCTACAGGAACATGATCGTCATCCCCGAGACCCAAAGCCAGGAGAAGAAAGACATGCTTCGCCTCTGCGGAGCGGCGCTCAAGGAAGTTCCAGCTGCCCCGTACAAGGATCCCGGAAACTACGTGCGCGTCGCCGAGCGGCTGGCCCGCGAGCTGGCAGCCGGCGAACCAAACGGCGTTGTTTACGCAGATCAGTGGGACAATCTCGCGAATCGGGAAGCTCATTACAAGACGACCGGGCCCGAGATCTGGCGACAGACGGACGGTGCCGTCGACGGCTTTACGTGCGCGATCGGAACGGGCGGAACGCTCTCAGGCGTCGCGATGTTTCTCAAGGAGCGGAACAAGGACATTCGCATCGCGGCCGCCGACCCCATGGGTGCTGCGATGTATCACTACTTCAAGCATGGCGAGCTCAAGTCCGAGGGTTCTTCCATTACGGAGGGGATCGGCCAGGGCCGGGTCACCAGGAACGTCGAGGGCGCGCCCGTGGACGACGCCTACCAGATTCCGGACGAGGAGGCCCTCCCCATCATTTTCGATCTTCTAAAGGAAGAAGGGCTCTGTCTCGGCGGCTCGAGCGGAATCAACCTCGCGGGCGCAATCCGCATGGCCCGGGATCTCGGGCCCGGCCACACCATCGTGACCATCCTGGCTGACTACGGAACACGCTATCAGTCAAAACTCTTCAACCCCGCCTTCCTGAAGGAGCGCGGTCTTCCCGCGCCGGAGTGGCTCACGTAGCCGTCGTTCCCCCTGCCTTCCGCCACGCGTCGAGCCCGCCCACGATGTGGCAGACATTTCCAAGTCCGGCATCCTGCGCTGTTTTCACGGCAAGCGCCGATCGTTCGCCGTAGGCGCAGAAGAAGATCAGGCGCTTCCCACCGGACGAAGCCTCCTCGTTCAGAAATCCTCCTGGCGCAAGAAAGTCATCCAGGGAGGTGTAAGGCGCGTGAACCGAGCCGGGAATGATCCCCTCCCGCTTTCGTTCCTTCTCCTCGCGCAGGTCAACGAGCTTTACTTCGGGGCGGCCGAGGAGTTTCATGGCGTCGCCAACCGGTATCGCCCAGGCCTCCTCCTCCGCGCCCGCCTGGGCCGCCCCGATGGCCAGGTTCGCCGGAACGGCCACATCCATCTGCTTCGGGTTGGCGAGATTCAAATTCTCCATGATCTCGACATACTCTGCTTCCGATTTCACCTGAAGGCGCGGGTTGTACGCTTTCTCCTCGCCGATCGTGGTGACCGTTTCGCCTTTGTAGTCATGCGCGGGAAATACG
>CBDUXZ010000427.1:0-2350 GCA_965371325.1 uncultured bacterium
ACAGGAATGATCTTCGCGAATACGCCCAGGAGAGCCTTAATCACCGCCTCGAAAACGTTGAAACCCGGGAGGCGCCCGTCACGAACGACAATCTCCCCGGAACCTTGCAGCGTTCTCTCCCAGGCTGCGAGATCGCTCCCCTGTCCGTGGAATTCCGCCTGGCCGTTAATGATACCGAAGATACGGGACGGTTTGTCACTTTTCGAGAAGGCATCCGCGAGCGCCTCCACCCGAACGTCCACCGCCTGAACCTTCAGGTCGAAAGTGGTCTTGACGTTGAGCGACAGGGTCCCGTCGACCTTCCAGTCTCCCTCAGCGGCCTTGAACTCCGTCCGGTGCAGCGCCAGGACAGGATGATGATAGGTGAACTTGGCCAGCAGGTCGGTGATCGGCTGCTTCGCGTAAACCGCACGCTCCGCCCGGATTTCTCCCTTTTCCAGGAAGAAGCGCTGGACAAACCGGCTCCGCGGAGCTCTTGATTCTGAATCGGCCGGAGGGGTCGGCTTCACACCCCCTGGCGAAACACCCTCCGGGGCCTCTTCTCCCGTCTGCGCGACGGCAAAGGAGCCCCCCCCGGTCTCGTCGGCCCTCCGGCGGCCGGGCGCCGAGCTCGCCGGCTCCAGCAGCTGATCGAGATCGATCGAATCTTTCCAGACTTCGAGGTCGACGAGCGCGCGGCGCCTGTTGGGATCAGAAGAGATCATCGCCATGAACTCCTCGATCTTCCCTCGGAATTCAATCGGAGCGCCGTTCACGGTCGCGGACGCCTCCGGCATCCGAAGCAAGCCAGGCGCAATCGCAACATCCCCCTCGAGATCGCGCAGCGTGTGCGCGCGGGCGTCGTCGATCGGGAAGCGCGCGGAGATCTTTGAAAGGCTGGCGTCTATCGTCACCTGGTACTCGCGAACCTCCTCCGGCCGCCGGAGAAAATCCAGCCGCGAGAATACGGCTTCGCCCCCGAGCGAAAAAGGCGCCGTTTCCTCGATGTAGTCGCTGACAGTGGACAGATCGAGCTTTTCCGGAGCGAAGTGAAGATCATAGGGGGTAGAACGCCCCGGGCCGGCGGGCTTGCGAATTATCGCGGAGGCGTTGAAATGAAGATCGCCGAGCAGACCCACGGCGTCGGTGACCTGCAGCCCCTCCTTCGCATTGCTCAAAATCCCCTTGAGCGTGAGCCTCGTCCCGGGCTTCTTCGCAAACACGTCGCCCTGCCGGTAGAGCGCTTTTGTGGCGTCGATATCGATCTCGGCGCTGAACTGTTTATCGCTCGTCCGGAAGTTCAAGCCGATGTGCGTCTCTCCATCGATATCGAGGCTCCCCTTCGTGAAGCGGCCGGGCGCAAGCCTGAGGTCCGCGTTGCCGCGCGTGATTCCCCCCTTCCCCCGGAGATCGATCTCACCCGCGATGGTTCCCGTAAGCCGGTAGGAGTCGCCGAAGTCGGCCTGGTCGAGCCGGATATCTCCCTTCACATTAAGCCCCTCCGCGAGGCTTCCCGATATCAAAAGATCACTGTTGACGACGCCGCCCCGGACCCTGCGCTTCCAGCTTTCAGGGAAATAAGAGTGGAAGGGACCGACGTCGAAGTCCTTCGACTCGAGCTTCACGTCGAGATCGAGATTCTCGAAGTCGACCCCGGGCTTCAGCTCTCCGAGACGTCCTTCGAGATCAATGTGCGAGCCGCTCGCCGTGACCGCCCGCAAGCTGAACTCGGGCTTACGCCCGTAGGCAAGGTCTTTCATCTCGAGATCAAAGCGCTCGAGCCGCGTCGTGACCGGCTCACCCTCTTTGGAACTATCAACGAAAGTCACTTTTCCGTTTGTCAGCTTCGTCCGTGTCAGGAAGAGCCGACCGCTGATATCTGAAGATCCCTTCTTCTCGCTCTTCTCCTTTTCGTCTTCATCAGCCTGAAAAAACTTAGGCAGGTTCAATTCCCCATCCGGACCCCGCGCCAGGAAGAGATCAGGATCCTCAAGGCCGATTTTATTTACGGCAAACCGTCCCCAGAGAATGGGGATCGGCCGCAGGTAAACCCGGGCCGCCTTCATCGTGATGAAGGGGCGAAGGGTTCCAGGCTCCTTGCTGGTGAGGGACACATCGGTGAGTTCGAGCCCGAGCTGGGGCCAGAACGCAACCTCGTATTCGGTGAACTCGAGCCTGGTGTTGTAGCGGGTCTCGATCCCTCTGACGAGAATGGTCTGAAAATACGCCGCGTCGAAGCGTACATAGGTCGCAACGGCCAACGCCACTAACACCGCGAGCGCAACGGCCGCCAACGTAAGAACGCGCGCACTTGGAATGCGGCGCGCCAGGCGCTTCTTGTTCACTGTCGTCATCAGAAGAGTTTCCGGCG